>JABWAM010000005.1 GCA_013360985.1 Verrucomicrobiia bacterium
CGAAGGGTTCTTCCGCGAGATGCCCGCCGCGATGCGGAGCCTCGCCGCGGGGCTCGCCCGAGAGCGCGCGCTCGAGATCCCGCTCCGCGCCGCCCTGCGCGCGCGAAGGGAGGTCGTGGACGCCGTTCTCTGCGGGTTCGCCACGGAGATGCATCGCGTCGCGAAACGCCTCCATACCGGTGGCACGGGATTCTTTGCCGACCGGATGTATCGCGCCTCCGGCGCGGGGCCGGACGCCGGCTTCGGATATACCCTCCGCGGACGAAAGGGCGCCGCCGCCCGCCTCCTCCTCCGGGTCGCCGGCCCCTCGGGGCCGGCGGCGCTGGAAGCGGGTGGCGCGCGCTTCGATCTTCCCGCGGAAGAAAACGCCCGGCTGTCCGAACGCGCCTTCGATCTGCCGCGGCAGGCGACGGAAGAAATCCCCATTCGCATCTGGAGCGTCACGCCGCGTCCCGTCCGCCTCGCGGGCATCGAATTGCTCGATCCGAAAGAGGATTGTGTTTGACGGATCGCTGCTTCAAAAGTTCTCCGTATGAACGATCTTTCTGTCATTACCGCGGAGTTCGGCGATCTGAGCGGCTGGATCAAACGTCCCGATTTTTGGTTGGATAAGCCGGACGTCGGGTTACCGTTTCTCAAGTCGCTCAAAACCGCCCATGTTCACGGGATCGGCACGAGCGCGGGCGGACGCGAGATTGTCGCCGTTGAGATGGGAGAAAAGGAACCGATGGAGACGACGACCGACAACCTCTGCTCCGCTCTGGCGAGCGTTCAGGCGCCGCCCGATCCGACGGCGGTTTTTCCTCCGTCATTTTATGGGAAGACGCGTCGCACCCGTCCGGTGCTCGCCATTCAGGGCGGCATTCACGGCGGCGAACTCACCGGCACCGTCGCGATGTTGAATCTCTGCAAAATTGTCGAAGAGGGCGCCGACTTGCGCGGAAAACCGTGGCCTCGGCTCCAGGAGTTGGCGCGCGGCGTGCGCCTCGCGATGATCCCTTGGCTCAATCCCGACGGTGTGGACCGCTGGCCCTTTCGCGACACGAGCGGCATTCCGAGCGAACTCACCTCTCGCTGTCAGATGGGGGTGTCCAAGGACGGCACGAAGTACAAGTACCCTGGCGTCAAAGATTTTTTCCCGATTCCTCCCGAGAAAACCGCCTTCATGGGATGCTATTTTAACGACGCGGGGGTGAATCTTCAATACGATTGGACCTCGCTCGATCGCCAGCCCGAGACCCGGGCCTGGATGCGCTACTATCTCGATGAGCGGCCGGATGGCGTGCTGATCTGGCACTGCAACGCCGGCTCGATGATGGGACCGCCCGAGCCTTACCTGCCGGAGGGGTTCCAGCACGAGTTCTCGCGCCTCGCGGGCGCCGTGCAAGCGCGCCTTTGGCGCGAGGGCCATCGGGTCGGGCGCATGAGTTGGGCGGGGCTCGTCGGCATGGGCCGTCCTTTCCTCAACCAGATGTCGGCGGTCTATCACGTCAGCGGCGCGATGCCGATCATGGCGGAGCTTCCCTGCGGCGCGGCCGAGTGGCCGTTCACCGCAGAGGAGATGCTCGACATCGGCCTTTTGACCATCGAGGAGACCCTCGCCTTCGCGCATCAGGACGGCCTGCGGCCGTACGAGTACTGGGGGAAGGTTAAAAAACAGATGGCCGCCGCAAAGGAGGCCAGGGCGTGAGCAGGATCTTCAAGGTTGGCGTCCTCGGCCTCGGCGCGCGCGCGGAAAGTTTTTCGCGCAAGCTCGACGGCAACCATCCGAGGGCTCAGCTCCTCGCGGTCTGCGACGTGGATCCCGACCGCCTCGTCCAATATTGCGACTACTGCGGGCACAAGGAGGGCGTCCGCCGCTTCACCGATCCGTCGAAATTCTTCGCGCAGGAAGACATGGACGCCGTGGTGATCACGACGCCCGAGTTTGTCCACAAAGAGAGCGCGCTCGCTGCGATTGCCGCCGGCAAACACTTCTATCTCGAGAAAGCGATGGCGACGACCAGCGAGGATTGCCGGACGATCCTTCGCGCGCATCGCAAGTCGAGGGTTACCGGTTACCTCGGCTTCAACATGCGATGGAATCCGCTTTTCCGCCGTTTCAAAGAGATCGTGGACTGCGGCGTCGCGGGGAAGATCGTCCATGTCGCGGGGCTGGAGCAGCTCCATCAGGCGCATGGCGCGGCGTTCATGCGCCGTTTCCATCGCCACAGCGCGCGGAGCGGCGGGCTCCTCAACACCAAGTGCGCGCACGACCTCGACATGCTCCGTTGGCTCGTCGGCGTCCGCCATCGCGTGACGAAGGTGGCCAGCTTTGGCGGCACGAACGTCTTTCTTCCTCAAAACGGTCCTCCGGGTCACGGCACCCATTGCAGCAACTGTCCGGAGCGCATCCGCCGCTCCTGCTCGTACGTGGACCGCGCGGGTTTTGTGTTCCCCGTCTCCGGCCCGACGCCGCTCCACAAAACACGCGACCAAGCGATCTACGGAGGGGATCTCTGCGTTTACAACGACGACAAAGACCTCGTGGACAACCAGACCGTGATCCTGGAGTGGGACCATGGAGTCCGAGGAAATTTCAATCTGCAGTTGTTTCAGAATCGCGGACGGCGCGCCTACACGATCTGGGGCGAGCAGGCGCTCCTTGAAATGGACACGCTCTGGGGCGAGATCCGCGTGACGCATTCCACATCCGGCGAGGTTCAGACCCATAAGATTCAGCCGGCGAAAGGCGGCCATGGCGGCGCAGATGCGTTTCTCATCGACAGTTTTCTCGATGCGATCGAATCGGGGGTCGCCCCGGATTCCGATCTTTCCGCGGGTCTCGCGGCCACGCTGCTCGCCGAAAAAGCCGATGAATCCCGAACGACCGGTCGCGTCGTCGAAATTCGCCAGGACGAATACCTTTGAGAGACGGTTGAATATTGATGGGCCTTCGCGCGAGGTTGTTGAGAAAAAAGCGCGGCATGCTTCGCGCGGGAAGATTTTTTTGCCAAGATCTCGCGTTTCGGGTCATGACGCAAAAGGCCGCCGGTCAACTCGTGCGGCGGGGGCGTCGCGCCGGCGCGGAGAATCGGGAGGACCCAAATCCACGGATCCGCTCGATTTTCAGAGAGCAACCCTCCTCATCATCCATGGAGGATCGGAGGGGTGGGTTGTGTCGAGATTTCCGACTCTCCACAAGAGGGGTGTGACGGCTCGGCCGGCGGCCTCGCCCTCCCTTTCCACCGTCCATGCTTGGGAAAAATCCGCTTGGTCGCGGCTTGAGTCCAAAATGTGGCGAGGGCGTCGCATGTTCCTCGACCGAGGATGGACTCCTCCACGCCTTACGCGGGGATTTGGGGAGGACCTCCGCCCTTGACACATCCAAAAGATTTCGTAATGCTTCGGCACTCCCTTTAAAGGAGTTTTCACCATGCCCAAATCCCAAAAATCCAAAAAATCCACCTCCTCCACGCGCGCCGCCAAGGCCGCGAAATACGTTTACCTCTTCGGCAACAAGCGCGCCGATGGCCACGGTCAGATGAAGCCGCTTCTCGGCGGCAAAGGCGCCAACCTCGCCGAGATGAGCCGCATCGGTCTGCCGGTGCCGCCCGGTTTCACGATCACCACGGAGGTGTGCGCCTATTTTTATGCCCACGGGAAGACCTATCCGAAATCGCTCCTGGCGCAGGAGCAGGCGGGGATCGCCTTTATCGAAAAGATCATGGGTGTCAAATTTGGCGATTGCCTTGCGATGCCGCTCCTCGTTTCGGTGCGCTCGGGCGCCCGCGACTCGATGCCGGGAATGATGGACACCATCCTCAACCTCGGCCTCAACGATCAGACGGTGCTCGCGCTCGCGCGGGCCACGAAGAACGAGCGCTTCGCCTGGGATTGCTATCGCCGCTTCATCCAGATGTATTGCGACGTCGTCATGGGCGTCCAGAAGCGGCCGGACGAGGATCATGAGCCTTTCGAGGTCGTCATCGGCGCGCTCAAGGACGAGCGCCACGGCCACCACGACATCGAGGACACCAAGCTCACGGTCGAAGACCTGAAGGAACTCGTCCAGCGGTTCAAAACGCTCGTGAAGGAGCGGACCGGAAAGGAGTTTCCCCAGGATCCGTGGCAGCAACTGCAGGGCGCCGTCGGCGCCGTGTTTGGCTCCTGGATGAACGACCGCGCGATCGTGTATCGCCGCAAATACAACATCCCCCAGGAGTGGGGGACCGCGGTGAACGTTCAGGCGATGGTTTATGGAAACACCGGCGAACGATCGGGGTCGGGCGTGGCGTTTACGCGCGACCCGGCGACGGGAGAGAAGGTGTTCTACGGCGAGTTCCTCATCAACGCCCAGGGGGAAGACGTGGTCGCGGGCGTGCGCACGCCGGAGCCGGTCGCCCAACTCGAGGAACATCTCCCCGACGCCTTCCGCGAACTCGACGGGATCCGCACGACGCTCGAGAAGCATTTCAAGGACGTGCAGGACTTCGAGTTCACCATCCAGGACGGCAAGGTCTTCATGCTCCAGACCCGCAACGGCAAGCGCACCGGCCTGGCGGCCGTGCGTTTCGCGATCGAGATGGAGCGCGAAAAACTCATCGACTGGAAGACGGCGATTCGCCGCGTGCCGGCCGACCAACTCGACCAGGTGCTCGCGCCCGTATTCGACCGCCAGGCCGTGAAGGCCGCGCCATGCATCGCCAAGGGATTGCCCGCGGGCCCCGGCGCGGCAAGCGGCCAGATGTATCTGAACGCCGAACGCGCCGTCGAGGCGGCCCAGAAGGGGCAGAAGGTGCTCCTCGTGCGCAACGAGACCTCGCCCGAAGACCTTCGCGGCATGATTGCGTCCGAGGGCATTCTCACCGCCAAAGGAGGCGTCAGTTCGCACGCCGCGCTCGTGGCGCGGCAGATGGGCAAGGTCTGCGTGTGCGGCGCTGCCGCGCTACAGATTGATTACGACGCCCGCACAGTGCGCGTGAACGGCGCTGTCTACAAAGAGGGCGACTTCATCTCGATCAACGGCACCGCCGGCGAGGTTTATCCCGGCAACATCAAGACCGCCGCCGCGGAGGTCGTCCAGGTGCTCGTCGAGAAAAGCCTCAAACCCGCCAAGAGCCCGACTTATCAAAACTACGCGAAGCTCATGGCGTGGTGCGAGAAGGTCGCGCGCCTCCAGGTGCGCACGAACGCCGACAACCCCGAACAGACGGCGAACGCGCTCGCGTTCGGCGCCACGGGGATCGGCCTCTGCCGCACGGAGCACATGTTCTTCGAAGGCGACCGCATTGACGCGATGCGGGAGATGATCCTCGCGGAGAACCTCGATGAACGGAAAAAGGCGCTCGCCAAACTGCTTCCGTACCAACGGAAGGACTTCGTCGGCATCTTTCGCGAGCTCAAGGGGTATCCGGCGACGATCCGGTTCCTCGATCCGCCCCTCCACGAGTTCCTGCCGCACGAAGCGCCTGCGCAGCGCGAGCTCGCCGCGAAGATGGGAGTGCCTGTCGAGAAGATCCAACAGCGGGTGAAAGAACTCCACGAGTTCAATCCGATGCTCGGCTTCCGCGGCTGCCGCCTCGGGATCGTGTATTCCGAGATCTCGGAGATGCAGGCGCGCGCCGTTTTTGAGGCCGCCGCGCAAGTCCAGAAGGAGGGGGTCAAGGTGAAGCCTGAGATCATGATCCCGCTCGTCGGATTCAAAAAAGAGCTCGATCTCCAGGTTGAAGTCGTCCACCGCGTTGCGAAGGAGGTCATGGCCGAACGCAAGGTGAAGCTGACCTACCTCGTCGGCACGATGATCGAAGTGCCGCGCGGGGCGCTCACGGCCGACGAGATCGCCGAGACGGCCGAGTTCTTCAGCTTCGGCACGAACGACCTCACCCAGACGGCGCTCGGCATGAGCCGCGACGATTCCGGCACGTTCATTCCGGCCTACACCGAACACGAGATCGTCAAACAGAATCCGTTCGCCTCGATCGATCCTGCGGGCGTCGGCCAGCTCATGAGGATCGCCGTGGAGAAGGGGCGGAAGACCCGACCCGGCATCAAGCTGGGGATCTGCGGCGAGCACGGGGGCGATCCCGACTCGGTGAAGCTCTGCCATCGGCTCGGCCTGACCTACGTCTCCTGCTCCCCGTTCCGCGTGCCCGTGGCGCGGCTCGCCGCGGCGCAGGCCGCGTTGGAAGAGGAGCAAAAGAAGACGAGGTAGGCATTCCGCGCCATCCTTCTGACAGGGTCGCCATGCGCCTTGAGGCTGGGGGAGTGTCCCCTCTCTTTGCGCAGGGCGCCGAAGGCTTCGGGGAAGGCCGGGCGTCTTCGCGCACCGATCCGTTTCTCGGCGGCCATGCCGCGGGGCGTCCGCCGAAGGCGAAGCGTTATTGTGGATTTGAAGATGCCTTCAACGCGCGCGCGGCGTGGAGGGATCCTAGAGCGGGAAGGTGAGGCTCCAGGATGGCGGGCAGACAGGGAAGGTAGACGACGCCCTCGGCGTTGTGGAGGAGGGAAATCCAGTTCACGCGGTTCGATTCGAAGAGGGCGCTCGGAAGATCGAGGGAACAGCGCGCCATCTCGCCGCTCGGCTCGGCGACTTCGGGCAATGGAACGCCGACGTCGCGCGGGGGCCAGGCTTTCCATTCGAGAAGAGATTTTTCGACTCCATTGATCCGGAGCGCGAGTCCCGCGCCCGTCTTCGGGCCGAAGTCCGTTTGCTTCGACCAACCGAAGGTCAACGTCACGCGGATTCCGCGGCAATCGGAGAGGTCGCCGAGCCACAGCGATTCGCGGACGGCTTCGCCCTTCCGCAGCGTGTAGAACAGATAGTCGCGCGAGGGCGCCCGGAGGGGGGCCGGATCAGGCAGACTTTCCCGGCGCAGCCTTTCGAAGGCGGATTGATCGCTGGAGTGAACACTGGGCCAGTAAAACCCGCCGGCGCGCTTGAGGATCGGCGTTTCGCGTTCGCCCTTGACGCCCCAACGATCCTGATCGGGGTAGAGGGCTTTCGCGCACGAGGCGGCCCATCGGAGCGTGCGAGGGCCGCCCCACATCCCGTCGTGAAAGTGATACTGCGGGTTGACCCGACGGAGGAGGCCGCGTCGGTATTGGGGGGTGAGATGCTTTCCGTGGTTTCCCGAGGGTTCGAGGACGCAGTCGTGATAGCTCGACGCAAAAAAACAGTCGAGGCCGCGGTTTTCGCGGTGGCGCGCCACGCTGTCCACCATGTGCCAGCGATGGCCGACGCGCACCTCGGCGACGCGATGCGCGCCGCAGCCGATGGTGCGAACCTCGAAGCCGAGCGAATCCACGAGCGCCTCATACGCCGTCGCGCAGCCGACGCAGTGCGACCGATGGAGCAGGCCCTCGAGGGCTTGGTTCAACGCGCGCGGTTCGTGCGCGAAGGTCGTGCAGATCGGTTTTTTTTCGAAAAGATCGCAGGCGAACGAATCGGCGAGCGCGCGGGCGACCGCCTCGCGCGGCGCGTTCGCGTCCATGCCCGCTGCGCGCAGGATGCGATCGCGTTCGCGAACGAGGAGGTCCCATTCGCGCGTCGCGTCGCCGATGGTGCGTCCGACAAAGCGGGGCGCCTCGCGCCGCGCCTTGGGATAGGAGAGGTGGAACCGCGGATCCACGTGACGGTTCCAGAACACGCCGACCGGTTCGATCTTGTGACGGCGGCCCTCCCGCTCCTCCCACATCTGATCTTCCGGCAAGGCGATCGTCGCGTCGGGACGATCATAGAGGGCGTCCACATCCCACGCCGGCTGGCAGTCCCATACGCGATCGGTCGCGGGTTGCAAGCTTCGTCCGTGCAACGAAATCGGCCGCCAGTCCCCATGCTCGGCGTTCATCCTTTGGAAAGGCGGAGGAAGATGATGCCGTCGGCGAGATCTGTCTCGCTCAAAGCGATCTCCAGGCGGTCGCCCTGGGATTTTGCGGCAAGAGGGAGAAACGTTTTTCCGTCGGCGCTTACCTCGACGCGAGCGGCGCCTCCCGCCGGGAGCGTCAGCGCGCAGGGGGTGTTGGCGCGCACCTCGTAGAGCGCGGCGCCCGCGCGGCGCACGGCGACGAAGGCATCGAGGGTGAGGCGGTCGCCCGGTCCATAAAGCATTGCGGAAAACTTCGTCTTGCCGTCGCCGTTGGCGTCGGTGAAATCGGAAGTCTTGAAGCCGCCCTCGGCTTTCCACAGGAAACTGGAGCCCGGATAGGCGGCGAGCCAGCGCTTGGAACCGTCCTCGTTGACGAACCAACGTCGGGCGTACTGCCAACCGCCCCGCTGATATTTTTCGTCCTTCGGGAGCTTGAAGTAAACGTTTTCGCCGTCGGACGTCACCCGGGTGACCTCCAGTTCGACGAGAGGCTTGCCGTCGAGAGATTGTTCGTTTTCATCTTTGTCCTTGGAACCGCCGATGAGACGTAAAATCCGGCGGCCGTCGCCGTTCGCATCCGGAAAATCGTCGAGCGCGACCTTGTTCGACCACGAGCCGCGATACCCGGGAAAACCGAAGTTCACCCAGCGGTCTCCCTCCACGATCCCGGTGCGCCACCAGCGATCGCCTTTTTCGTTGGTGATCACCGTTCCCGTGATGAACTCCGGGTCGCAACCGAAAACGGGCGGCTCGATCTCGGATTCGACCCACCCGTTTTTTTCATCCATGGAAAGAATGGAGGATTGAAAGTAGCGCGCGGTTTTCTCGTGAACAATTTTGCAACCGCCTCCCGCGTTTTCGAGGGACTCGAGTTTGAAGGCGTGCAGGTTGCGGTCGCCGCCGAGGTTGACTACGGCGCCTTTTAGGAGCCGGGTTGGCAGCGGTTGGTCCACGGAGATCTCGCGTTCGTCGAATCGCGCGGAGGTGATGGTCGCCGAATAGGCGGATTTTTCGGCGCGGATGGCGACGTTTCCGTCCACGAGTTCGGCGCCGCCGACGAGATGGGCAAGGCGGAGCCCCTGGGCGTCGCGTGAGACGTAGGCGAAACGTCCCGAAACGCGCGCACCGCCGTCGAGGGTTGCGACCTCGCCGGGACGCAGGGAGGCGTAGAGGAGATCGGTCGCGCCTCCCGTGGTTTTCACCTGAACGGCGACCGGCGCCTCGGCGCCCTTCGTGTCGGCGCCCGAGATGGCGACGGCCTTGACCTCCTGGATGAACGGGCTTCCCGCGAAGGGCTCGATGATCGCGGGGAAAACGCTCTCGCGGCCTTCGGACTCCTGCTCGCCGCGCGAATAAAGGAAGGGAAAATTGTACTGGTAATGATCCGACCAGGCGTTCCCCACCATGAGCTTTTCTCCCGCGTGCCCGAGGAGGCGCACGCGCGTGGTGACGGGGCGCGCGGACTCGTAGTGTTCGCCCTGATAGCTCTGCTGAAGTTTGGGGTTCATCATCCAATCCGCTTGGAGTATCGCGGGGGTGACCCCCTCCTGACGGGTGCCCTCGAAGTGTTTGGCAAGGTAGTCCTTGGCTGTTTTGCTGGAGGCCGCGGCGAGCGGAGCGTTGACCGCAAAACTGTTGGTCGGGCATCCATGGAAACACCAGGTGTGCGCCTTGCCTCCGCGCACGCGGAACACGTCGAAGAGGTAGCTTTCCCGTTCTCCGGCGTCCACGAGCGCCAGTTGCCGCGCATAGAGCGAAACGCCCGGATGCGACGTCGCGCGCGCCCGGTGTTCGGCGAACGGCGCGCCCGGTTGCGGTGAAAACGAGGTCAGCCATCCCGTGCCCGAGGTGGTGGATCCGGCGTATTCGTTCATGAAATTCTTGTCGTCCACCTCGACGAGGTTATGCACCCGGTTCCAGCGCATGTTGGGTTTCCCTTTGAATTTGCCCTCATCGCGTCCGCCGAGATCGGGAGAGACCCGGCATCCGTGGGCGAAAATCTCGATGTTGAGCGTATCCTGATGCGAGTGGCCGCGGCCGATGCCGAAGAAGAGGCCGACGGCGCGCGTCTTGCGCGGATCTTTCTCGAATTGACCGCTCTCGAGCACCGTCGCCCCAAAGCCCCCGAGCACGCGCGAAGGATAAGGAGTCGTGTTTTCCTCCCGTCGCACGCGAAGGTCGCCCGCGTCGCCCACGAGCAGGCGAAAACCGCCTCCGAGACGGAGTTGGGCGATCGTGGAATCCGCCTCCTCCATTTGCGGACAGACTTTTTTGTCGAATACGTCGAATTTCGCCGGGCCGCCCGCCGCCCGATATTGGCGGAGGATTTCCGCGATCTTCTGAAGGTCTTTCGAGAGGTAGCCGACCGAACCGATGTAATGAACGCCGTCCCGCGAGTAGGAACTGACCGCTTGATCGTCAATGCCGCCACGGAAGGTCATGTTCATGCACATCGCGTTGAAAATGCCTTCCTGAAGCATGCGGTTGCTTTCTTCGGTGACGCCCTGCACGAGAGGGATGATCGCCTTCGGCTCATCGTTGCCCTCGATATAGGTGCGCTCGCAGTCGTCCGCGCCGGCTTGGAGGATATTCGTATCGAGCAGGCGGAGCACGTCCCGCGGCGTCTTGATCCAGGGAATTTTCGTTCCGACGAACGCGGCGAGTTCGCGATTTTCTTTGATGAAATCGAAGAGGCGATCGTAATCCCGCACAAGAGCCGTCATCGCGGCTCCTGCCCAGCCGCGGTACACCACCTTGCCCGGAGAGACGTTGAACGCGAACGGGATTTCGGCGCGCAGGTTGGTATGTTTGTCCAGGGATTGGGCGAAGAAATCAATGGTCGGAAACTTTTCGGCGACAGCGCAGAGCGCCACGGCGCCGTCCCATCCAAACTCGGCGTTGCCCGTGAGTTCGTAGGCCTTGGCCGCGCAGGAGACCATCGCATCGGCGTCGCGCCCGAGAAACCAGGCCCACGGGGTGGCGCCCGATTGCGTCGTGTGCGCGTTGAAATCGGGCGCCTTCGCCCAGATCATTTCGTTGCGCGCGGCGCGTTCAGAGGGTGGACGACCGTTCGGCCACCACGGCGCGGCCTTCGGGCCCGAGAGGGTGAAGCTCTCCCTCACGATCGGCCCATAGGAGATGGACGGCGGAGGTTTGTCGGCGAACCCTTGGCGGATCTTGGCGAGTTCCTCGTCCGAGGTTAGCATTCGCTTGGTCTTGAGAGCTTTTTGCGCGCAGTGGGCCAGCGCATCCCGAATCTCCAGGCGGTCCACGAGGAGGCGGCCGGCGGATGGGGTCTTCAGCTTCCCCGTGCTTTCGTCGAAAAACTCGCGAACGGCTTTTTCTTCCGACAGAGGCGCCATCTTTTCGGGAAGCGAGATCGTGACGGTATATTTTCCTCCCGCGTAAGCGGGGAAATAGAGTTGTCCGAACGCATGATAGGCTGCGTCGCAGACGCCGATCATGCTCCAGCCGCGCGTCTGTCCGGTGGCATGCTCTTTGACTTCGAGGCGCACCAGGGCGTTGCTGATTGCGCCCTCCGGATTCCTGGCGATCACCCAGACTCCGTAAAGGCCGGGCTTGACCTCGAGTTCGGCGGATAAGCGCGCGCCGCCGGGAACGAGCTGGACCGCCTTGCCGCCGCGCCCGCCATCGGCTTCCTTGTCGGACTGGACGTTCGCCGGATTTGCGCCGTCGCATTGTTCGGCTTCGATTTCGCGCATCAAGGGAATCGGCCGAAACTTTGTGCACACCGTATCCCACCACCCCCAGGAAATCTCAGCAGAAAGGATCCAGAGGAACAGGGCGATTGTGAAAGATGAGGAGCGTTTCATGATGGAGGTGGTGTTGGGAGGGGAGGGCGCGCGAGATGGAGCGGAGGTTGAGAAGTGTCCGTTTTCCAGGGACGCACGACGGCTTTCGCGCGGGAAGTTTCCTGATTGACGCCATAGCCGATGGAACGCAGATCGTCCTCGTCGAAAAAGCGGACTTCGTAGTCAAACTCGTAGGCGCCGGTCTCGTCCGAGAAACGCACCGGCCCGCCCTCCGCGCGAAAGTCGAGGAGGCGAAAGCTCTCGTTGGAGAAGGCGTAAAGGTGGGTCCGCCCTTCGCGAGGAAAGCGGAGGTGATGGGCATTCCCCAGCCTTTTGAGGCGCGGGTTCGCTTGCGCGAAGAACATCCGTCCGCGGCGGCCCTCGTAGCGGAGGCAACCCGATTCCAGGATGGGGGTTCCGCACATTGTTTTGGCGATCACCCATACGTCTTCGCGCGGATCATGGCTCGACGAGATGAGCAGAAGCAGCGTGGAGCGGGTGAGGAGATAATGATGCCAGACGTTCTCGAAACGCATCGTCAGCGTGTGGGGAGGCCCCTCGCGCCACTGCTTATCGCGGAACTTTACACCGCTCACGTTCATGTGCGAGGTGTCCATGCCCCACGCGATGGTCTTCGACGCATGCGATTCCGTGGGCCAGATCACGGGCGCCTCGCGCTCCCAGCCCCAATGCTGGAGGCCCTTGTACGGGGAACGCCCGAAAACCGTCGTGCTCGCATGCCAGCGTTCTCGAAAAAGGAAATAGAGCGTGGCGTATCCCTCGTTGCTGTACATCAGCTCGGGTCCGGCCCGGGGGTTGTAGTCCTTCATTCGCGCATAATCGAACCATCCGGGGTCTTCCTCCGGCCTGCGCCCCTCGTGTTCGAGCATGGCAAAGATCAAGGGATTGACGGAATGAAAGAGGCCGCCGAGGTCTTTCCCGTCGAGATATCCGTTCTCGATGAGCCAGGAGAGGTGCGGCTCTTCGTGCGCGAAACGCTCCATCGCCGGCAACCAGTCGAGGATTTTTCGAGAGCCGGGGAACGGCATGCGCGTCGAGGCGCCAAAGAGCGTGATGAACCCCCGCGGATCGAAGGCGCGCGTCGCCCACCGGACGGCGTCGCGCATGGGTTCGTCCACGGAATCGTCGCCCGAAAAGAGGCGATAAATGTAGAGATAGATGAAGGTTGTGCCCGAATAATTCGCGTCCGGTCCGGTCCCCTCGTTGATCTGGCCGTCCTTGCTGTTGAAGACGCGACACGGCTCGCCGTGGAATCCCCGGATCCCTTCCTCGACGAGCCTGGGATCGTCGAGGAAACGGCCCGCCAGACAGAGGATCGCGTTGCGGATCACGCCGCGGTTGTTCATTTCGTCGGCGACGATGCGGAAGTGGGCGTCCGCCACGCGCCGCGCCAACCCGCGCACCCGATCGAACTCCGCATCGGTCAACCCTTCGCGGAGCCACCACGCCGCGTAGAGCAACGGTTCGAGACGCCAGGAGTTCTCGTGCACGTCTCCTCGCGTGACCTCCGCGCCGAAATCCCACCCGAGGTCTCCCTGCGCATTCTTTCCCCGGAAGCGGAGGGCGGCGCCGTCCTGGGAGGCGAAGGCCAGCAGCCGCGCCTTCGCCGCGCGGAACACGCGGTCGTCCCGATAAAAGCGGCTGAAGCGATGGGCCCAGCAAAACGCCAGATAACCCGTCATTGCCGTGGCGCTGCGTCCCGTGGCGTCGGGCGGATCGCCGAACGGAAGGGCCTCGAGATCGAACGATCCGCGCGCGACGCCGGCGACATCTTGCGCGGCGCCGGAGAGCATCGCGTCCATGCCTTCATCGAGAAAGCGGCTGTAAAGGCGGGCTCGCGGGCTGTCCGTGACGCGAAGCTCGCGGATCGCGGGGGCCGGATCGTTGAGATCAAGCATGGCGTGCGTTCGCGTTCGTAGCTTTTTGGAATTGACCGGTCAATGAAAAGCCGTCATTCGCTAGTTCCATGTCGTTGCGGGCAACCACGGTTTTTGCGTTTCTCGCGCCGGTCGTCGCGTTCGCGGTGATTCCGCCTCCCGAATACGTGGCAACGCCCGCGCTTCCCTCGTTCAAGAAAGAGGCTTCGACGGTTCAGCTTTTCGATTTCACCGCGGGAGAGGCCGCCCTGAAGGCCGATCCCTCTCTGGCTTCTGCGATTCTTCCCGAGACGCATTTTGTGGAGGGAGGGGGCGTTCAGGGGCCGATTCGTCTCAATGCGGGCGGCGCGTTTTCTTCCGGCGCGTGGACGCTCGAGTTTCAGGCGCGTCTCCCCTCGGGGGAAACTCCGCGCGAGCGGCTCGCGCGCTGGCCGGTGGGCGACCGCGCCAAGCTGCGCGCCGAATGGCGCCTCACCAATTTTCGCGTCGACTGCGGCCCCTTCCGTCTCGGCGCCCTCGCGGGGCGCGATGTAGGCGATCTTGGCGCCTTGTCGAAAGGGCGCTGGTTCATTGTGACGATGGGGATGGACGCCGCCGCGCGCCGCGCCGGCGCGCTGATCCGCGAGATGGACGGCCAGCCGTTCGCGAACGATCCTCGTTGGCTTGGCGAGACCCAGATGTCCGAGCCGACCATTCCCGAGGAGATGCAGGCCATGACGGAGAGACTCCTCGAAGCCGCGGAAGCGTCTCCGGACGACGAAATCCTTTTTGGTTTACCCGAGGTCGAGATCGCGCGACTGCGTCTTTCCAAGGGCTGGCTCGCCTCCGCGCTCGAAGTGGTTCCGACGATTGGGCGCCCCGGCGATGTCGTTCTCGCGCCGAAACAGATCGACGCGACGCGCGCCCAGACGCGGCGGGTGACGCGCAACGTCGGAGTGTACGACAGTCGCCTCTCCCAGCCGGTTTCATTGGCGGAGGATTACCTGACGCTGGGCGCGGGGACGCCGCCTCTCACGGTCCCGCTGAAAAAGCTTTCGCCCGGGCTCTATACGCTAACGCTTTGGGGCACAGTGGCCGCGGAAGGACGCGCGGATCTGCCGAAACTCTGGCGACGCACGCCGGTGGAGTTCGAGGCGCGCGATGCCTCCGGCGCCGTCGTGGAGCAGGGGTGCCGCCTGGCCAAGCAGAGCTTTGCGCCGCGCCGCATCCAAGGTTTCCATCTTCACGCGAAAACGGCGGGCGATTACACGGCGACCTTCAAGGTCCGGCCGGTCGAAGGGGAAACGTTGGAAATCGTTGCGCTGACGTTGACGGACGAGTTGAAAGATCTCCCCGATGTCGCCATCAAACGCGCCCAGAATATCGCTCCCGGTTCGAAGTCGCGGCTCGAGAAACTTATGGCGGATCGCAAGGCGCGCGACGATCAGATCTGGGCGACGCTTCCTTCCGCCAATCTTCAACTTCAGGTTCACGGCCTGCCCGAGGAGTGGCGGCAACCGCCTGAAGGTCATGCGAAATCCGAATGGCAATTCAAGGCCTGGGTCGGGCAGCACTACCCGACGCATCAGCCGGAAACGTTCTTTTCGAATCTCGACATGGTCAATCCAAAGACCGGCGAGGTTTTTCCCGCGGCCCAGGTCCTCGCCTCCAAACCGTGGCCCGGCGATCCTGCCGACGACGGGATGGGAATCCTTTTCACCAAGGCGCAATTCCCGGCAATTCCCGCGGATTACATCTATGCGCCGCGCGCGAGGTTGCTTGGCTCGCGATGCGAATTGTTCCTTGGGATGCTCGGGGCGGGCGATCATCGCAGATCGAGTCTCGCCCAAAAATACTTCGAGGAGGGCGATCCCGAAACCGGTCACGACGCCGCCATGGCGCTCGTCCGCCTCGCCTGGGATTGGCCCGCCGTGGACATGAACCTCCACGAACTTCGCTGCGACGTGACGAGCCACGATCCCGAGTTCCGCACGGATTGGAGCGGATCCCGCCGCGACGGAAAGTATTTCTACGATGGCTGGTCGGGCGACAACGCGATCTGTTTGCTCACCGCCTACGACCAGGTCTTTCCCTATATCCAGGATAATCCGGTTTTCGCGGAGGCGGTGGGACGCTTCATCCCCTGGGTCAAGAAACCGGAGGATGTCATCCGCTTCCTCGATCGCTGGCTCGTCTGGGGCAGTGTGCGCGAATTTCGTCGCGGGAGAATCCGCGCCGCGCCCGTCGAAGACCGCGCCGCCCAGGTGCTCGGCCCCTCGCCGATCACCGCGCCGCTGTACGATCTGACGCGTCAGCGGACGTTGATCTACCCCATGGAGGGGCCCTATCAGGAACTCTATATGGCCGCCCTGTCGCGCAGCGGCTGCTATCACATCGGCTCCTTCTTTTATGCCTTCGGCGACGCCGGCAGCATGCTTTCCAAAGCCCGGATGCTCCACCGGGCCAAGGGCCTTGGAGTGCCGATCCCGATGGACCTCAGCGATCTCGACCTTTTCCCCAAAGTCCGCGGCGCCGCGGCGTTCCTCTTCGATCTCTGGGTGGCCGGAGGTTTTGTGTTTCCCATCGGCGACGCCAGCCTCGGCACGCACGGCCGCCCCGAAGCCGAAGCCCGGCTCAAGATGCAGGCGGAAGCTCTCGACGCCGGTTTCGAGCTCGGCGCGGATCCGCGTTGCGCCTGGGCGCTGGCCAACCTTTGTGGCAGCACGAACGCCGCGGCGATCAAGGCGGCCGCCGGCATGACGAACCCCGTGCTCCACGCTTCCTCGCGGGTCGTCACCGATTGGGGCGCCATCGTCGAAGGAGGCGCCGAGCGCGCCGAGCGCGCTCAGAAGACGGCGATGGCGCTCCGTCTCGGCTGCGGGCAGGGCCACGCGCATAGCGATTACCTCGACCTTAACCTGTACGGCCTCGGGCTGCCGATGGCCGTGGACCTCGCCCAGCGCAACGAAGGCAAGAACTGGACGCGCCCCGGCGCCGGCGCCGCCTACGTTCACAATCACGCGATCGCCGGCGACGATCCGAATCCTTATCGGTGCGGCGGACAGTCCGGGGAGCCATGGCTTCGCGAATTCGCGCCGCCGCTCCTCCGCGCTTCGTACGCCTCCGCTGACGGGAAGGATCGTCTCGACCGCGAATGCTTCCTCATGGAGCTCGATCCGCCGGGCACGGGGTATGTCTTCGACGTTCAGCGGTTGAGCGGACGGAGCATGCATACCTGGAGTTTTCACGGCTGCGAAAGCTCCAATCTCGTTCTCAACACGGCGATGGTCCCCGCCGAGAAGGAACGCTGGATTGACCGCACGCTGACCGGCACGCGTTTCGCGGGTAAAGCGCCGGCGAAACTTGAGGCGGTCTGGACGATGACCCGCGATCCGCAGGAGTTCCGCCACGATTTCGACGGGGGCGGCGTGGTCAAAACCGTTGCGTGCGAACCGTATGTTCTCGGGAAAGATTATGATCCGAAGCGGCCGCCTGCGAGAATTCGCGCGACGCTCCTCGGCTTCGAGGGCGCGCGCGTTTTTCAGGGAAACGCCTACTCCGAGCAATACCACTATTGTTTTCCCTTCCTCTGGGTGCAGACTCCCGCCGCGAAAGAGGGGCCCACCGTCTTTCCCGCGGTGTACGAATGGTATCGGGGTGAGACGCCCCCGGTCGCCGAGGTCTCTCTTCGCTCGCTCGCGCCGTTGACCGTCGAGGTCGTCACGCGAAGCGGGCAAACCGATCGTTACGTGGTTACCCCGGAGAGTTTTTCCATGGTCTCGACCGACGCCCAGGGGCTGCGCTTCGCCCAGGTCAACGGCGCAGCGTCCTTCGACGCGGCGCCTTTCAAGGTGAAGTTTGCCGCCAAACTCGACGCGGCCGAGCATCGCGCGCGCATCGCGAAACTCGATGTCGCGAAGCGACGCCTCGAAACGGACGCGGATCTTCCCGCGAATCCGATGGCTCTGGTGGGCAACGACGGGCGTCGCACGACGATCCCCTTGCGGGGCGTCGGGCGCGACTTCACCTACGAGGTGGATTTGCGCGACGGATTCGCCCGCGCCGCCGAGGTCGAGATCGCGACGCCCGACGAAATCCGTTTCTCCCAGCCTCCCACGCTTTTTCATCTCAACGATGGAAACCGCAAGCTGGCCGGCTACACTGCGGTGACCGAGGATGGCGCCTGGGCTTTTCGCGGGGGAAAGGTCGTGGCGAAGCCGACGGGCGGCGAGTTGACGCCCGCGGCGTTCGCCGACGCGAACAAGGATGGGTTGAGCTATCTGTGGTTGTGCGACGCAGGAGTCGGCGACGAGGTCGCCGTGCCTGCGCGCCTCGCTCTCCGCCGCGCGAAGGGCGGCTATGAAACCTTGGCGAACACGCGCGCCACCCTCCAGATCGGCGGCAAATCGTTTACCGTCGAGCCTTCCGAATCCTGGCGGACGCTTGTTCCCAAACCGTAACCCGGGGCGGTTGGAGAATCCTTCCGCATCATTCGCCGAGCCTCGGGTTGGGCAGGGCGGCGTCCGGGGCCGCGCGCGAGGAGATGCGGCTCCGTTGCCCGCCGCGTCCGGCCTTCCCAAATCTTCAAAGCGTTGCGCGCGCGCGCTGTCAGGGCTTTCCGTCGACCGTCGTATACTTGTCCGGGAACTTGAGCCGGCCCAGATTGTCGGGCGGATCATACGTGTACCGCGAGACGTGGCCGTCGAACCAGAGGATGTTGGGGCCGCCATGCGTCAGCTTGCCCAGGAACAGTGTTCCCGCCCAGGTCTGCTGATTGCCGGGGGCGCGGTCGTTGTTTTTTTGGTGAAGCGTCACGCAGTAGGCGTCATAGCCGGCATACGTGCTTTCAACGAGGACCGTGGCGTCCATGGCAAGAAAGGTCTCGGCGGGCTTGACGATCTCGTCGCCGCGATACGGTCCGTAGTCGCGGCTGCTGGGATCGCGATATTTCACCCAATCTCCAGACCCCTGGGTTGCCTCGGACTTCCATGAACCCACGAGCGCGGAGGTGGTGTAGTTGAACTCCACGCTCCCCACGGTCCCATGGTTTTGAGGCGCGATTTTGTGGTCGCGTTGAAGAGAAGGACAAATCAACGCTCCGCATTCCTTAGATCGCTCCGGCTTGGTTCCCCGCGTGGTCTGGAGATAGCCCAGGTCCACGAGACCGGTCAGGGGCGTCTGTGCGTTGGCGTTATTGGCTGTTTTCGTGTTGTTCATCGGCGGGAGGAGAAATCCCTCGTGGTCGGAGGCATACGCGGCCGAGGCGATCGCGATCTGCTTCAGATTGTTCATGCAGACGGCGCGCAGCGCCGATTCCCGGGCTTTCTTCAGCGAAGGCAAGAGGAGCGCCGCAAGGATTGCGAGGATGGCGACGACGACCAAAAGCTCAATGAGCGTAAAGGCTGTGGAGATCGAACGTCTCACACACGATACGTTGTTGGAGATCGTGACTGGCGAGAGCCTAGAGAGCGACGATCGTGAAGTCAAGATGACCTTTCGGGGAGCAAGGGGTTTCCCGAAAAGCAGGGCGGGGCTGCCCCGAAAAGTCTTGGGAACAAGGCATTTTCGGCCTTTCGGCGGAGATTTTACCTTGGAGTGTGAAAGATCCCGGCGAGCAGGATCGGGCGCAAGCGGCGTTGTGCGCGCGGCGCCTCAGGATGCGGCGGTCATCTCGGACGCCGTAGGGATCAATGGGTTTTTCGCGACGGCTGGCCGTTTTTTGGGGGAGAGGGGGGAAGAGATGCCTGGCGGCGGGCGTAATCGATCAGCGCGCGCTCCTCAGGGAGCAGGCGCGCGCGTTCGGCGCGGACGAGATATTGGCGCGCGAGGGCGGAGTGGGATCCGGCGAGAACCAGCCCGTAGTAGGCGGCGACCGAGGGGGTTTCGAGGGCTTGGGGATCGAGCGTTTGGAGGAGGCGCACGGCGTCGGCGTCGCGGCGCTGGAGGTGGAGCGCGAGGGCTTGGGTGGCGACAAAGGCGGCATTGGTGGGCGCGGCCGCAGCCAGTTCCTCGGCGGTCGCGAACGCCCGGGCGTCCTCTCCGTTCAGCAGCATTGCGAACATCGCCGCGTTGTTGCGCATCACGCGGTCTTCGGGATCGAGCCGTAGGAGGCGTTCGCTCACGCGGCGCAATCCGCGCGTGTCGCCGCGGGCGCGAGAGTGCTGAAAAAGACGGTGCAGCGCCCATCGCGGTGTGAGGTCGCCCTCCGCCATCTCCCAGAGGAGGTTCTCGGTCTTCGCGTGCCAGCCCCAGCTTTCGGCGAGGCGCATCAGCGTCGCTTGTCGGACGGGATTGTGGATTGTTGCCTGTTGCGCGGCCTTCCAATGGGTCAGCGACGCGGCGTCGTGGCCGAGTTCGCGCTGGGCGCGCGCGAGAAACGCCAGGCGCAGGAAATCCGTCGAGAGCCAGGATTGGCGCGAGAGATAGATCGAAAGCACGCGCCACTCGCCCAGTTTCGCGTAGAGGTTGGCCATCGCGAGCGGGATGGGAGGTTCGAGCCGGCGCGCGGGCGGCCAAGTTTCCGTCCATGCCGCGGCTTCTCGCGCGCGGTCGTGTTCGATCATCCAGCCCAACAGATCGGCGAATTCGACCGGCGAGCGCGCGGCGGCTTGAGCGGCGCGCAGGCGATCGGGCAGCGCCGGGGGCGAAAATCGCGCCAGGACGTTGAGCACGAGGAGGCGATCGTTGGAGGTCGCATGCGGATCTTCAAAAAGCTCCTCGGCGCGCGCGAGCGCGTCGGTCCGTTTTCCCCGTCCAGCCGCATCGTTCAAGAGCGCGCGCTTCGCGGGGAGACGGTAGATCGGGTGCGCTTCGAATTCGTGAAAGACGCGCCGCGCTTCCTCGACCTCCTTCTTTTGCGCCGCGCCGAGCATTGCGGACGCCCGGTTGAAACGTAGGCGATCGTCCGAAGGCGCGAGGCGGCACGCCTCCGCGTAGCGCCGCGCAGCGAGTGAGGGTTTGCCGCTGCGGATCGCGAGGATCGCCGCGAACTCGTAAAATGCGGGCGTACGGCGTTCCGCGTCGCCCAGGCCTTGAAGGGCCGTGTCCGCCGCCCGCAAATCCCCGAAACGCAGCGCGGCCGCCGCGAGATCGAAGCGATTTTGCGGCCGGTCGGGCTCCAGCATGAGCACCTGTTTCCTCCAGCGCACAGCGGAGTTCGCGCCGACGAGTTCCGCAAGCTCCGCCATGATCCGGTTCGCTTCGACGTTCGCGGGATGCCGCTCCAAGACACGCCGCGCGCCGAGAAGCGCGGCGCGATAGTTTTTTTCCTCCAGCGCGCGCTGAGCCTTGGCGACCGCGCGCCGTTCGCGAAAATGCCGCCATCCAGAGGGCGCTCCGATGCCGAAGGCGAAGGCTGCCAGGACCGCCGCGAGAATCCACCACCGAATCGGGCGGAGGGAGAACGGGGGTTTCGGAGAAGCGACGAACTCGGAAGGCAAAACGGTTAAGAAGGCGAAGAGGCGGCGCGAAGGCGGATCGCGCGCCGACGCAACCAGACGCCTGCCAGGAGGCACGCCATCGTGGCGGCGACGGTTGTGCCGGCCTCAGGGACCGGGGTGAATTCCACGTCGTAAAGGCTGATGCCTTGGGCGCGAGGATCGCTGATCGAGTTGGAGGCGCTGCCGAACGTGAATTGGAACTGCTTCAGGACTTCCGTGCCGAAATCTAAGGTCACGTTGCCTTGGCCTGAAGAGGCGCCGCCGTCCGGCACAGGCCCGATGCCCTGAACGACCGCCGAAAGGCCGGAACCGATCACTTGATTGCTGACCGAACCGGTGAGGGACGCCGCGACGAGCGAGTCGTCCAACTTGCGTCCGCTGATCTCACGAATCTGGTCCACGTAGCGGTACGCGCCGCCGCTCGAAATTCCGCGGTCCACGTTGAAGACGCTGACTGGGTTGAGGATGACTCCTTCATCATAGAGAAAATCCACCGTAACGACGACCGCTTGGCCTCGATTGGCGTAGTTGACGGCGAGTGCGAGGGAATATTCCGCCGGTGAAAGCCCGCCTTCGTTCCATGTGCTGAGGTCGGGGGTCGCGTCGCCGGTGAGAGGATCGTTGCGAAGTCTTCCGGTGTCTCCCGAAATCGTGACGGTGATGTCGTTGCCCGAATGTCCCGGATCGAGATCGAACGATTGGCTCAGGACGCCGGGCGTCCAGGAGACCAGATCCCAGTCCAGCACGATCGCGTGCGCGGAGAGGAGCGTCAGCGCGTTGCCCAGGACGAAGACGGCAAAAAGGATGGGCGCGCGTGCAGGCTTCATGGGGGAAAGGAGCCAGAGAATAAACGATTCCCTCGCGCAAATAAGAGCCAAAGTCAACCCTAATCCCCGCGTAAGAAACGAGAGAGTCCATCCTTGATCGAGAATCGCGCGGCAGCCTTCACCACGTGTGGTGCTTCAGTCGCTGTGGCGGCGCCCCGCCTCGCTTCGCGACCGAGCGGATTTTCCCAAGCACGGACGGGGGAATGGGAGGGCGAGGCCGCCGGCCGAGCCGTCGCACCCCTCGTGTGGAGAGTCTGAAATCTCGACACAACCCACCTCTCCGATCCTCAATGGATGATGATGAGGAGGGTTGCTCTCTGAAAATCGAGCTGATCCGTGGATTTGGGTCGATCGGTCTCTCTTGGGTTCCCGAGGGAGCCCGCATCTTTCACCGCTCGGAAGTTGTGAAGATGCGGGTCAATGGCGAAACATGCGCCTCGTCGGTCGGTTCATCCATGGAAGGGGATCGTCGGCTTGAGGCGAGTCACCGCATCCTTGAACCGGGAAAGAGAGGTTTGTCGCGCAAGGGGACGGCGCGGCCCTCGAGGGCCGCGCGCAAGGCGTCGTCGAGCAGGTGGCGGGTGGCGCGCGCGCCCTCGCGCCAGTTGTCGTCAAGGGGACCGCGGTAGAGCGCCGCGCCGGAGGGCGAGAGGACGACGGCGATCGGGGTAGAATCGACGCCGAGGGCGGCGGCGAGGTCATGCTTTGGATCCCAGAGGATCGGGAGGTCGAGGCCCGCGGGGTCCTCGTTGAGCGCGGCGCGGAGAGCCTCGGGCGAGTCGTCGGAGTTGCCGCCGACGAGCGCCATGCGCACCCCCGAGTCGCGATGATTGTACCAGATGCCCTTCAGCCGTTCCCAGGCGAGCGCGCTGACGGGGCAGGTGGACGCGACGAAGACGAGCACGCAGGGCTTGTCGCGTCCCGCGAAAGCGGCGAGGCGGACCGGTTCTCCCTTCTCGTCGCGGAGGCGAGTTTCCAGAGGGGAAGCTGCGGGAGACCGGAGAGCGGCGAGAAGTCCCGCGGCGGCGATGCCGAGGAAAACCGCTCGCCGCGCCGAATGGGGCATGGCAGACTCACGTCGCAGCATGGATAGCGGCGCCACCTCGGATCGCCTGCGGCGATCGGCTTTTCTTGAAACGGTCAGCATTCCGAATTACGCCCGGCTTCTTGTCGGCCAAATCATAGCGGCATTTGGCGATCGCATCAACCAGGCTGCTCTGCTGGCGATTGTCGTCTACGTGACGGGAAATACGGCAAAGTACAGTGCCGACATCACGTTCTTCGGGGTGTTGCCTTACGTGGCCTTTGGCCCGTTCGCCATGGCGTTCGTAGACCGCCTCGACCGTCGGCGCGCCATGGTGGGCGCGGACCTCGCGCGCGCGCTGTTCGCCGCGGCGTTTCCCGCGGTTTTTCTGGCGGTCCCGCATCCCTACATGGTTTATGCCTTGGTCTTCCTGATGGGCGCGTGCGGTGCGATCTTCACTCCCTGCCGGCTCGCGTTGCTCCCTCGGCTGACGCCGCCGAATCTCCTTTTACCCGCCAACGCGATCGCTTCGCAGGCGGGCACGATCGCCACGCTCGCCTCCTTGCCGGTCGCGGGATGGATCGTCGAGAACTTCGGGCGCACCTCGGGCTTTCTGATCAACGCGGCGACCTATCTCGCCTCGGCCTTTTTCCTCCTGCGTCTCGCGCTGCCCTGCGGGGCGGCCGCCGCGCGCGTGGCTCCGAGCCTGCGGCCGATGCAGGAGTTGCGGCTTGGATTGGAGGATCTCGCGCGCCGCCGCGACGTCGCGTCGAGCGTCGCGGCGTACGCCGCCGCTCAAGGATTGGTCGGCCTCTTCCTCCCCGCGTTTTTCAGCTACGCCATCGACGTCCTCGGCCAGACCGTGGGAGGCACCTATCTGCTTTTCGGCGCAATCGGCTTGGGAACAGGGCTCGGCGCGGTGTGGATGGGAAGCCGTCCCGAACGTTTCGAAGGGGCGCTCTGGCCGCTCTTCATGATGGGAGTCTGCGGCGCGGGGATGTGGGCGCTGACCCTCGTCTTCAATCCCTGGGCGGCGGCGCCGATCCTCGGCGTGATCGGTTGCGGCGTGGTGATGGTGCTTGCGCCGATGGATACCTTTCTGCAACGGCGCGTGCCCGATCAGTTTCGCGGACGCGTGTTCGCGGTGCGCGGGATTTTCTGGGGAGTCGCCTTCCTCGTCGCCCTCCAGTTCTCCAAGGCGATCCTCTTTCATCTCGGCGCGCTCGGAACGCTGCGCGCGCTCGCTCTGGGCAGCGTCGCCGCCGGACTGCTGTTTGCTCGGCTCCAACGCGGCGGCCCTCGACGGAGGCAAGGGCCTGTTTCGAACATGTCCTGAAAGGATGTTGGAAAATTGGCCGCCCCTCTTGCGGGCGGGACGGGTTTGCGGCAACTCCGACACTCGTCGCGAGCGGCGGGCGTGGAGGGCGTGTGGCCTCATGAAAAAATGATCCCGACGAATGAGGCCGGTCGGGGATGCGTTGCCTCATCACGGACGACACCAGGGAGGTGGGGCGCTTGATTTCAGCGCCGGTTTCCGGTTCACTCGGCAACCCATGACCCGCCGAGCCGAGAAACCCCGTTACCGCCGCGTGGTCTTGAAGCTGAGCGGGGAGATGCTCGGCGAAGATCACGCCGACCCAATCTGCGCGCGGCGCATCGCCGACATCGCGCGGCAGATCAATGAGGTCAAGTCCCTCGGGGTTCAACTCGGGATCGTGATCGGTGGAGGAAACATTTGGCGAGGGACGTTTTCTCGTGAGATCGAGCGGGCGACGTCGGACTACATGGGGATGCTCGCCACGCTGATCAACGGGCTCGCCCTGCAGGATGCGCTCGAAAAAGAGGGGATCTTCACGCGTTTGCTCACGGCGATCCCGATGGCTCAGGTCGCCGAGCCGTTCATCCGCCGCCGCGCGGTGCGCCACCTCGAAAAGGGGCGTGCCGTCGTCTTCGCCGCAGGCACCGGCAGCCCATTCTTTTCCACCGACACCACCGCGGCGCTCCGCGCGAGCGAGATCGGCGCCGAAGTGATCTTTAAGGCGACCAAGGTGGACGGCGTCTACGACAGCGATCCGTTGAAAAACCCTCGCGCGAAGCGTTTCGCGCGGATCACCTATCTCGACGCGCTCAAGCGGAGGTTGAAGATCATGGATTCCACCGCCTTTTCTCTCTGCATGGACAACCGCATCCCGATCGTCGTCTTCGACATGTTCCGGAAGGGGAATCTTCGCCGCGCGATCCTCGGCGAACGGATCGGCACTCTCGTCAGCGATTGACGTTTCGGCGCGCCCCGCACGGGCGTTCGACTTTCGAAAGAAATCCGCGCGTTTTTCCGGCGTTTCGCTTGAGCGGACGCGCGGATGCGCGTAAGAGAGGCGCGTGACCGAGGTTCATGTCCAGTATTGGCGGGCGGCGCTGGAAATCCTCATTCTCGCGATGGGGATTTACTTCATCTTACGCCTCATCCGAGGCACGCGCGGCGCGCGGGCGCTGATCGGTTTGGTCGCGCTTTTGCTTTTTCTCTCGGTGGTCAGCGATGCGCTCGGGCTCCACACGATCAACTGGCTCCTGGGACATTTCTTCGCGTTCATTGTGGTGGCCTCCGTCGTGATCTTTCAACCCGAGTTGCGCAGGGCGTTGGCTCAGATCGGCAGCGGCCCGATCTTTTTCATGGTGTCGAACGAACGCGCGGTCGTGGATGCCCTCGTTCGCGCCGCGGCGGGCCTCTCCGCGCGGCGCGTCGGCGCGATTGTGGCCATCGAGCGGGAGATCAGCCTGCGCACTCTCAGCGAAGCGGGCGTCCACCTCGACGCCCGCCTCTCGGTGGACCTGATGGATCAGATTTTTTATCCGAACTCTCCGCTCCACGACGGCGGAGCGATCGTCCAGAACGATCGCGTCCTCGCCGCCGCCTGCATCTTTCCGCTGACGCAGCGGGCCGACCTTGCCGCAAGCATGGGCACGCGCCATCGCGCGGCGATTGGACTGAGCGAAGAGACGGACGCCGTGGTGATTGCCGTCTCCGAAGAGACCGGGCGGATCACCGTCGCGTGCGAAGGCGCCCTCTCGCCGGGGTTGACGCCCGAGGATCTGCGCGCGAGGCTCACGGAATTGCTCGTCGGCCGGTCCGAGGAATCGTGGCTCGGCAAAATGAGCGCGCCGCTCCGCCGTTTCTTCCGACCCCATCTCTCCGAAAGCGCATGAAGAACTGGTTCACCCACAACTTCGGCCTCAAGGTGCTCTCGGTGTTCCTTGCGGCGATCATCTGGTGGATCATCCAGGTGCGTTCCGGCGTCTCGCGGGGCGATCCGCCGCCCGATGAGGTTCCCGAGGGCGCGCTGCGTTGAGGAGAGTTCCCATGACCAACCCGCACTCTCGAAACAATAAACTCTTCGGCACCGACGGCGTGCGCGGCGTCGCGAACGTCGAGCCGGTGACCGCCGAGACCGCGCTGAAACTCGGCCGCGCGGCCGCCCACTGGTTCAAGAGCAAGGGGAACGCCCGTTCCGAGGGAGGAAAAGGGAGCGGACGCCACCGCATCATCATCGGGAAAGACACGCGTCTCTCCGGCTACATGCTGGAGAACGCCATGGTGGCCGGCATCACCTCGATGGGCGTGGACGTCCTGCTGGTCGGGCCGCTGCCCGCTCCCGGCGTAGCCTACATGACCCGCTCGCTGCGCTGCGACGCGGGGATCATGCTCACCGCCTCGCACAACCCGTACGAGGACAATGGGATCAAGTTCTTCCGTCACGACGGCTACAAGCTCGACGACCGCGTCGAACAGGAGATCGAGGGCATCGTCTTTTCCGGGCGCATCGACCGCATCCGTCCCACCGCCACGGAGATCGGCAAGGCATCGCGCATCGACGACGCCGTTGCCCGATACATCGAATACGTGAAGTCGAGCGCGCCGCGCCAGATGACCCTCGACGGCTTGCGCGTGGTGGCGGACGTCGCCCACGGGGCGACCTACAAATCCACGCCGAGCATCCTCCGCGAACTCGGCGCCGACCTCATCGTGCTCAATGCCGCGCCGGACGGGACGAACATCAACCGGGAATGCGGGAGCACGTATCCCGAGGTCATCGCCCGCGCCGTCAAGGAATACCGCGCCGACCTCGGAATTTCGCATGACGGCGACGGCGATCGCGTGATCCTCGCCGACGAAAAGGGCGCCGTTGTGGACGGCGACGCGGTGCTGGCCGTGACCGCCCTGGCCGCGCTCAAGGCGGGGCGCCTCCGCAATCAAACTTTGGTCGCAACCGTGATGAGCAATCTCGCGCTCGATCATCTCCTCGAAGACGCGGGAGGCAAAGTCGTCCGCACGGACGTGGGAGATCGCTACGTGATCGAGAAGATGGTCGATCTCGACGCGAACATCGGCGGAGAACAGTCCGGGCACATGATTTTCCGCGATTACGCAACGACCGGCGACGGGATCATCTCCGCCCTCCAAATCCTCCGGATCATGATCGAAACCGGTAAGCCGCTCAGCGCGCTCGCCGCGTGCCTGAAGCGTTATCCGCAGGCGCTCCACAGCCTTCGCGTGCGCGCCAAACCGCCCTTCGAGGAGGTCCACGGGGTGCTCGGGCTGGTCCGCGCCGCGGAAGAGGAACTCGGCCGCAAAGGGCGCGTGCTCCTCCGCTACTCGGGAACCGAACCGAAAGTCCGCCTCCTCATCGAGGGCGAGGAGCGCGCGCGCGTCGAGTTTCACGCTGCGCGCATCGCCGCCCGCCTGCGCGAGGCGATCGGCGAGAAGTGAAGCGCGCGAACGGACCGGAGGTCAGAGCTTCGCGAGCGCCGCTTTCACCGCGGCAAAGTTGGGAAGATCTTTCACGGTCGGGGTGACCTCCGCGTAGCGGACCACGCCCCCCTGGTCCACGACAAACGCCGCGCGCGCCGAGACGCGCCCCAGGCCGAGGAGATCGGGGAGCAGGACGCCGTAGGCTTCGGCGGTTTGCTTGTTGAGGTCGCTGAGCAGCGGGAGCGTGATCTTTTCCTTCTGCGCCCAAGCTTCCTGGGCGAATGGACTGTCCACGGAGATTCCGTAGACCTCCGCGTTCAGACCCTGGTACGCGCCGAAGCCCGCGCTGATCTCGCACATTTCCTGCGTGCAGACGCCGGTGAAGGCGAGAGGGAAGAAGAGGAGGACGGTGTTCTTTTTTCCGTAGTTTGCGCTGAGTCTCACGTCAACGAGACCGCTGGCGTTTTTGCTCTTGAGGGTGAAATCGGGCGCTTGGCTGCCAATCGAGAGGGACATGGAGAACTCCTGGATGAGAAATGAAGTGAGAGATGTTGGAGAGCGCAACGTAAACCCGAATCCCCCGCCGTCAAGTGGGAGATGCCCGCCCAAATCCCCGCGTCAGGCGTGGAGGAGTCCATCCTCGGTCGAGGAACAGGCGACGCCCTCGCCACATTTTGGGCTCAAGCCGCGGCCGCGGCGCCGC
>JABWAM010000144.1 GCA_013360985.1 Verrucomicrobiia bacterium
CTCCTGCGCCCCCTCAGCGCAGGCCGTGCTCGCGGAGAAGCGCTTCGAGAACCTCGCGAAGACTGCGCCGGGTGTCGAGAAACTCGAGTCCGTCCCCCGAATAACGCGGGACAAACCATTCGTCGGGCGGCGACGCAAGCTCCGCCAGAGTCACCCGATGCGCGAGGCCGTCCGTCACCATGTCCTCCATCATCGTAAAGCCGGTCTCGAGATACCAGACGGGGATGCCGTACGGGAGCAGTTCGTAGAGGAACGTGGTCATCGTGCCCGCCGCGGCGTCCACCGTGGAAAGCAGTTCGTCGGAGAGCGTTTCGACGATCTCCACCTGGGCGCGGTGACGAAGCTGGTAGCTGGCCAACTGATCCTCCTTGGGTTCATCGGGCCGCGTCTTGAGCAGCACCCGCCATCCTCGCGCGATCATCTGATCCATGTAGACGCCGATCGCCGGTTGATCGGCGAGGAACTCGTAGGGAACCAGCACGATCCTGCGGTCGCCCGCGCGCCGTGCGCCGGCCGACGCGCGGCGCACCTGATATTTCGGCGGAGGACGCATCGGGCAGGCCACCTCGATTTCGCGTTCCTCGAAGAGGTTCGTGTACTGGAGGAGCTTGCGCTTCCAGTAGCGACCCCAGACAAACAAACGATCGAATCGGACATTGTTGAACGCATGAGGGATCCCGTGGCGCATCCAGCCGGCGTGACAGGCCGTATAGCTGCCGTGCATATGCCCCACGGTCGGGATGCCGCACGCCTTTGCCGCCGCCCAGATCGGATTCGGCGCGCCGCAGTCGTCAATCCCGTAGATGAGACGGGGCCGCCGCCGCGCCCAGGCGGCGATCAGCGCCTCGATCTCGTCCGCCGCCTGCCGCACCATTCCGTCCATCCAGGCCAGCACGCGATCGAGAACCGCCGGCGGCCAATCGGTCTTCGTCTCCGCGTGAAGCGCCGGCGCGCGTCCGGGCTTCCTGCCCAGCGCGATCGCCCAGGGGATATGCCGCGTGCCCGAAAACGCCGCGCCTCCATCGCGCCGGGTTTCGAACCGCCGAAAGCGCGAGAAGGGAACCCCCATCGCCTCGAGCGTCTCCCGGATCGCCCGACTCCGGAAATCGTGATCGATCAGGTCGTAGAGCGCCAGCGGATGCGGATCGGAACGCCGCCGCGCGAGGGCGAGGAGCGTGTCGAAGGCGAACGATCGGAGCGGCGCGGGCCGCGGACCGCCCCGGAGGATCTCGAGAAAGGGCGCGAAGGCGTCGAGCCCGCCGTGGTCGCAGACCACCGCGCGCGCGCCGAGCCAGGCGATCACCTCGCGATAGCGCGCCCAGGGCACGCAGACCCCGTGGAACAAGACCTCCTGAAAGAACGGCCAGAGATAGAAGCCGCGGTGGCGGGCATGCGCGAAGATCGGCGTTCCGTCGGCGAGACGCAGGGCGTTGATCTGGCGGAGCCACTCGAGCGCTCGATGCGTGTCATGCCGGCAATCGAAGCGTTCGACGAGGCGGTCGCCGTCGTGAAGGGTGAGCATCCCGCCATGGTGCTCGCGGAGGATCATGCCTTGATGAGATGCAGATCGAGACCATGAATCACGTTCGCGAAATAGGTCGCGAAGAAGCGCAGAACCGCCTTGGCGCACCGGTTTTCCACGCGGCGGCCCAGGCGATACCAGCGCGTGTGATGCAGCAGCGGTTTCGCCGGATTGATGCAATAGACCACCTTTTCCACGCGGAACCGCGCCTTCGAGTAGTAATCGCGATCCTTGCACCGCCAGTGGTCCACGTCGAAGAAGGTGAAGGTGTCTTCGTTGAACCAACGGATATGCGTCGGATCGCCCCAGGCCTCGAAGGAGTTCCAGTAGGGCACGCCGAGGAAGAGGCGTCCGCCCGGCTTGAGGAGGCGATGGAGTTCCTCCATCGTTCGCACCGTGTCGGGGAGATGCTCGAGGACGTTGTCCATGTGGATCTCGTCGAATGCCTCGTCGGCCCACGGCCAGGGAAAGACGCGCAGGTCGTGGACGACGTCGATGCCCGGGAGCGCCACGAGGTCGTGGTTCACCCAGCCGGGCTTGATGATGCGCCCCGCGCCGAGATGGAGACGTGGAAGGGAGGAGTTCATGGAGAGGGAGACGCCGCGTGAACGCGATCGAAGCGCGCGTTCACGATGTCGCCAACGGGGATCGCGCGCGGATTCTCCGTGCGACGGAATCCCGCTCGGGCGAGGATTTCGACGATTTCTTTTCCGTTCTCTCGCGGATCCAACTCGACAAGGATGGAGCGGAGAGCGCCGGTGCGCAGGAGGGTTTCCATTCCCCGGAAAACCGGAGCCTCATGACCGTCGGTGTCCACTTTCAGCAGCGTGGGCGCGGGGACTCCGAACCATGCGACGGCGTCTTCTCCCCGCATGGAGAGGAGTCGCTGGGTCGGTTCGTCTGTTCGCGCATCGAGATGATGGAGCGAGGAACCCGCGCGCGGATCGGAGACGGCCAACGTGCGAAGGACGCTCGCGTCGCTCAACCCCGTCTGGAGCGGGATCACTTGTCGCACGCTCCCGTTGAGGAGAATGTTCTCCCACAGGTGCGCGAAGCTCGGAATGAACGGTTCCCAGGCGACGACCGTCGCCTCGGGGCAAAGCTTTGCCGCGAGCAGCGCGTACGCGCCGACGTTCGCGCCGACGTCCCAGAGCACATCGCCGGGCCGAAGCTCCTCGCGCAGCCAATCCACGAGGTCCGGCTCTCCCACGTAGCTCCCCTGGGCGCGGTTGTGAAATTCCAACCAGGTGTGGACTCCGAAGCGGACGGAGAACGCCGTGCCTGGCACGGGCGCGTCCAGGGTGAGCGGAGGTTTCTCCAGGCGAGCTTTCAGCCGTCGCGTGCGGAGGAACCCCTTGAGGGACGAGAGGGAAAGCTTCATTCCAACGTGCGTTCGCGATCGGAGGCTAGGGTCGAAGGGCGTCACAGATGAGCGCAGGCCGCGCCTCTTGTCGATGCCGAACTGCGCAGGATCGCAGCCCAAACCCCCGGATCAACTCCATTTTCAGAGAGCAACCCTCCTCATCATCCATCGAGGATCGGAGGGACGGGGCGTGTCGAGATTTCAGACTCTCCACAAGAGGGGTACGACGGCTCGGCCGGCGGCCTCGCCCTCCCTTTCCACCGTCCGTGCTTGGGAAAAATCCGATCGGTCGCGAAGCGAGGGAGGGCGCCGCCGCCGGCGGCGCCGCGGCCGCGGCTTGAGTCCAAAATGTGGCGAGGGCATCGCATATTCCTCGACCGAGGGCGAACTCCCCCCATGCCTTCCGCGGGGATTTGAGATCGCAGTATCCCCTTGCAATTGGACGGGTTGACGAGGAGAGTGCGCGCTCTATGCTCCTGCGTCGCCCCTCCAAACGCGAGGTGCTGGAAGGATTCAGCTTGGGCTCCTGGATCACGATCCCGCACCCGTCCGTCGCCGAAATCCTGGGCCGGACGGGATTCGATTGGCTGACGGTGGATCTCGAACACAGCCCGATCACCCTCGAAACCGCGGCCGAGATGATCCGGGTAATTGACCTGATGGGCCTGCGCGCCTTCGTGCGCGTGGGGAGTCATGACGCGAACGCGATCAAACGGATCATGGACGCCGGCGCGCACGGGATCATCGCCTCGACGGTGAACACCCCGCAGCAGGCGGCGGCCATCGTTTCCGCGGTCAAATATCCGCCGCATGGCGTCCGCGGCGTCGGCCTCTCCCGCGCCCAGGGTTACGCGACGGAGTTCGACGCGCACTACCGCTGGCTGAACACGGAAAGCCTCGTCATCGTCCAGATCGAGCACATCGACGCCGTGCGCCACATGGAAGCCATCCTCGGCGTACCGGGCGTGGACGGCTTTTTTGTCGGCCCTTACGATCTCTCGGCCTCCCTCGGCGTCCCCGGTCAGTTCCAACATCCGAAGATGCTCGAAGCCATCGCCGAGGTGGATCGCGTGCGAAAACAGAAGCCGACCCTCGCCGGCATCCATGTGGTGCAGACGGATCCCGACGAAGTCCGCAAACGCCTCGACGAAGGCTATCGCTTCATCGCCTACGGCCTCGATTTCCTCTTCCTCGCCAACAAGGCGCGGGAAGGCCTCCAGATCATCCGCGAGTCCGCCCGACCGCAATAATCGTTTCCGCGATGCGCCCCACCGCCTCCTCGAAGTCGTCCCGGAAGAAAATTGTCGCGATCATTCCGGCCCGCATGGAATCGTCGCGTTTCCCCGGCAAACCCCTCTGCAAAATCTGCGGCCACACGATGATCGAGCACGTGCTCCGACGGGTGCAACGGGCGAAAAGCCTGACCGACGTCGTCGTCGCCACCTGCAACGAGGAGATTGTGCGGGAAGTGGAGCGCGTCGGCGGACGCGCGATCATGACGTCGAACGCGCATGTCCGCTGCACCGACCGCATCGAGGAGGCCGCCGACAAGATCGGCGGCGACATCGTCGTCAACGTGCAGGGAGACGAACCGTTCGTCACGCCCGAGATGATCGACGCCGCCGTCCAACCCATGCTCGACGAGCCTGCGCTCGTCTGCGCCAACCTCATGGCGCCGATCACCGACCGCGAGGCGCTGGAAGACCCGAACGAAGTCAAGGTGGTCTTCGACCGGAAGATGAACGCCCTTTACATGTCGCGCGAGCCGATCCCGAGCCTCAAAAAGGGCGGCGCGTTCGATCACGCCTGGAAACAGGTCTGCGTCATTCCCTTCACGATGGAGTTCCTGCATACCTTCTCGCGGCTGGCGCCGACGCCGCTCGAAATCCGCGAGTCGGTGGACATGATGCGCGCCATCGAGCACGGCTACCCGGTGCGCATGGTGCCCTGCGCGGTGCGCGGCATCAGCGTGGACACCGAAGCCGATCGCCAGGACGCCGAAGCGGCGATGCGCGAAGATCCGCTCTTTCAAAAGCTCTTCGGCCGCGCCTCTCCAGGCGCGCGCCAGTAAACAAGGCTCGTCCGATCGATCCAACAGAGTTTCCGCGACCGCGCGCGTTCGGTCAGGCAGCGAACCACGCCTTTTTGCGTGGGATCGAAATCGTGCCAAAAGACATATCCCCCTGGAGCAACCATTTCAAACGCCTTGTCCGAATCGTTGCAGACGCATTCGTAAGAATGTCCAGCGTCCACCCAGATCCAATCGTAGCGTCCTTGATGGTGGGAAGGATCGAGATCCGCCGAATCGAGCAAGATCTGTTCGATCCTCGAAGCCTCGGGCGTTCCGCGAAAACAGATTCCGATCTTTTCTTCCATGAGGAGTTCCGACCGCTGTTGGAAATCGAGTCCAAGCTTGGGATCCTTTCGTCCGGGAATATTCAGAGTCGTGATTCGCGCTTCCGGACAGGACCGCGCAAAGAGGAGTGTCGCTTCTCCATGAAACGTGCCAAACTCAAAAATCCATCGAGGTCGGAGATGCGCGCAAAGCGCCGTTAGCAACGGATATTCCACCCGGTCGTGAGAGGAGCCCCAATGCTCCGCGCTGAGGAACCCTTTTTGAAGCGCTAACCCGGGAAAAGCTTCAAAAGGATTGACCCGCACAAGACCTGATCGTTGCGCCCGAGCATTCACCCACGTTTCGCGCACCAGAGTTTCACGGGCTCGAAGGACCCCATCGAGCGCGTGTCCCCGATACCGTAAGATCCAGAGAGGCAACCATAGCGGAGCAAGCAGCATCTGCAGAAGCGCGCTGAACACCCGGAGGATTCGTTCCTTGTGCATGAAGAATGTTTTGTTGGGTGTCTTGAAGAATCTTTCCGAAGATGCCTTGATGGAGATGGCAGAGGGTGTAGGAGGCAAGTGGCTTATCGTCAACACTTTCGCGAAATCCAGTCCTCGCGTAAAGCGGCGAGAGCGCCGTCGCCACAAGAATGCGCGCAGCGCTTCGAAGAATTCCGGAATCAGCCCGACAGCGCTCTCCTTAAAAATTATCAGGTATCCTTCTCGCCGTCCGTCCGCCCCTCTGGAAATTGTCGAGCGTCCTTTCAGACCGCCCTCCAATCCTTCCGTCCGCCATCCCCTCGACCCTCGATCGTCGCCCTTCGACCGCATCCTCGCCTCCCCTTCTCCGCCTCGATCCTTGAACGTCGACCCTCGAACGCCTCCTCGCCCTCTCCCCCCCTTGCGGATCGCCCCTCGGACGCTTGGAAAAGCTTTCGGTAGCGAAAGGTAGGGCGAGGCCGCCGGCCGAGCCGCCGCATCGCGCTTCGGCCCTCCTCTCCCCTCCGACCTCGGTTTCCCCTCGGAGAAAAGGGCGGTCTCCGTGGGCCACCTCTTCCTTACCGTCCGCTCTCTCCTCGATCCTCGAACCTCACGCCTCGAACGCTTGGGTTTCTCTGCCGTCGAGGATGGACGGCTCGGCCGGCGGCCTCGCCCTACCTCGCTTCGCGATGAAAAGGGAGCTCGGTTTATTC
>JABWAM010000145.1 GCA_013360985.1 Verrucomicrobiia bacterium
GAAAGGTGCGACGGCTCGGCCGGCGGCCTCGCCCTACCTTTCCGCATTCCGTACTTGAGGAAAATCTGCTCTGTCGCGAAGCGAGGGAGGGCGCCGCCGCCGGCGGCGCCGCGGCAACGGTTTGAGGCCAAAATGTGGCGCGGGCATCTCATGTTCCTCGACCAAGGATGGACTCTTTCGTTTCTTACGCGGGGATTTGGGGCAAAACGCTGGATTTGGCGCGCGCGCGCCGATAGCGTTTTCCTCGTGGGCAACTATCTCAAGGGACTCGATTACTCGATCCTCCAGCAATGCATGCACTGCGGGCTCTGCCTGCCGACCTGCCCCACCTACGACGCCACGAAACGCGAGTCGGCCAGCCCGCGGGGGCGCATCGCCCTGATGCGCGCGATCGCCGACGATCGCCTCGAGCTCACCCGCGCGTTCGGCGAAGAGATGTATTTCTGCCTCGGCTGTCTCGCCTGCATGACCGCCTGCCCCGCCGGCGTGAACTACGCGCACCTCCTGGAAATGGCGCGCGCCGAAACCGAACGCCGCCGCGTCCTCGCCGCGCCGAAGCGCAACGTTCTCCGCTGGGCGCTCATTCGCTGGCTCTTCGCGAAGCGCGCGCGCCTCCGTTTCGCGGGGCGCCTCCTCTGGGCCTATCAAAGGCTCGGCCTCCAATCCCTCGTCCGACGCTCCGGCCTCCTGCGGTTCGCGCCGAAATCGATCCGGGAACTCGAGCCGCTCACCCCGACGATCCTCGATGCGTTCACCCCGATGGGTTACCGCACACCCAAAGGGCGCCTGCGGGAGACGTCGCGTATTCGGCGCGTCGGCGTCATCGCCGGATGCGTCCAGGACCTCGCCTTCGCCGACGTCAACCGCGACACGGCGTTCGTCCTCGAAGAGAACGGCTGCGAGGTCGTCATCCCGAAGGGGCAGGAATGCTGCGGCTCCCTGCACGGGCACAACGGCGAATGGGAACTCGCCAAGGCGTTCGCCCGAAAAAACCTCGACGCCTTCGAGGTGGAAGCTCTGGACGCGATCATCATCAACGCCGCCGGCTGCGGCTCGCACCTCCGCCATTACGATCGTCTCCTCGCCGACGACCCGCGCTACGCGGCGCGCGCGAAGGCCTGGTCCCGCAAGGTGCGCGACGCGCAGGAATATCTGGTCGAAATCGGGTTCCGCCCGCCGCGCGGACGCGCCGATTCTCCGCGGGTTCGCCTCGCCTATCACGAAGCCTGCCATCTCGTCCACGGACAACAGATCACCGTTCCGCCGCGAACCCTCCTGAAGTCGCTTCCCGGATACGAGATCGTCGAGCTGCCCGAGTCCACCTGGTGCTGCGGCAGCGCCGGTGTCTACAACATCACCCATCCCGAAATGGCGGGACAACTCCAACGCCGCAAGATCAACCATGTCGCCACGACCCAGGCCGTCGTCGTCGCGACCTCCAACCCCGGCTGCATCCTCCAGGTCGCCGCCGGATTGCGCGCCCGCGGAATGAAGGTGCGCGTCGCCCATCCGATCACCCTCCTCGCCGAGGCCTATCGCGCGGAAGCCGCGCCCGCGCCGACCCCGTCCGTTGGCGCGCGCGCCCAAATCCACGGATAAGCCTCGTTTTCGGAGGGAAACTCTGACGTCCATTGAGAACCGGGATGACAGGTCGGAGCGCGATCCCAGTTTCCTCACAACAAGGGCGCGGCGGCTCGGCCGGCGGCCTCGCCCCACCTTCCGCAGTTCGCGCTTGAAGAAAATCCGCTCGGTCGCGAAGCGAGGGAGGACGCCGGCGGGAGGCCCCCCGAACGCCATCGCTCAAATCCAAGAATCCCCCCCCGCAAAAATCCTTGCCGGACTGCCTCGGAGTCTTTCGAGACCGGCGCGCCGCGGCGGCGGCTTCTCCGCGAAACGCTGTGGAGGTGTCGCGCGATCTCCAACCAAGGATGGACGTTCCCGCGCGGCACTTGAGGAGTTGGGCGCGTTTCCGTCGTTGAAGTCGAAAGATTCACGGGCTACAGTTCGCGGCACGACGGATCGCGCCCGTAGCTCAACTGGATAGAGCGTCAGCCTCCGGAGCTGAAGGTTGCCTGTTCGAACCAGGCCGGGCGCACCAGTTTTTCCCTTTCTGAAAAATATATCCTCATGAGCGTCCGCCCCACCTTTCCCCAATTCACCGCCTACCTCGACGCCCAATCGCGCGCGGCGGCGGAGGCGGCGCGCGGAAAACGTCCCCGACCGCCCTTCGTCACGCTCTCCCGCCAAATGGGAACTGGCGCGGTGCATCTCGGCAAGGATCTCGCCGATGACCTGCAGGCGCGCGACCGATCCTCGGACGTGCCGTGGACGGTCCTCGACCGCGACCTCATGGACCGGGTGCTCCAGGAACATCATCTCCCGACCAGCCTGGCGCCCTACCTTCCCGAGGGGCGCATCTCGGAAATCCAGGCGGCGATCCGCGAGCTCTTCGGCCTTCATCCGCCGTTGGCCACGATGATGCGGCAAATGGCGGAGACGGTCCTCGGCCTGGCGGAGATGGGGCGCGTCATCCTCGTGGGGCGGGGAGCGCATCGAATCACCGCGCATCTCGAGGGCGGCGTGCATGTGCGTCTCGTCGGTTCGTTCGAGAAACGCGTCGAACGCGTGATGGCGCTCCATCGCCTCTCGCGCAAGGCGGCCGCGGCGTTGATCAAGAAATGCGATGCGGGACGCCGGGCGTTCGTAAAAAAATTTCATGGCGTGGATGTCGCCGATCCGTTGCTTTATCATCTCGTCATCAACACGGACCGTGTGCCGATCCCCGAGGCCGCCCGCCTCATCGGCGACCTCGTCCTCTCCCGCGTCGCCCATGCGTAAAGTCGCCTCGTGGATTTTCTGGGGGACGGTGGCGTTGGCGGGCGCTTACGCTTTGGCGATCCTCGTCTCACGCCACGATCGCCCCGTGAATGCGGGCTGGATCCTCACCGCGGCCGCCTGCCTCTACGCAATCGGCTACCGCTTCTATTCGAAATGGATCGCCGCGAAACTGCTGACGCTCGACGACCGCCGCGCGACGCCGTGCGAGATTCACGAGGACGGCCGCGACTTCGTCAAAACGAACAAGTGGATCGTGTTCGGGCATCATTTCGCGGCGATCAGCGGCCCCGGGCCGCTCGTCGGGCCGGTGCTCGCCGCCCAATTCGGTTACTTGCCGGGAACACTCTGGATCCTGGTGGGCGTCGTTCTCGGAGGAGCGGTGCATGATTTTCTGGCTCTGGTCTTCTCGATTCGGCGGGATGGACGCTCTCTGGGAGAAATGGTGCGCGACGAAATCGGCAAACCCGCGGGCCTCGTCGCACTGACGGCCATCCTCGCGATCCTGGTGATCCTCGTCGCGGTGCTGGGGTTGGTCGTCGTCAAGGCGCTCGCGGAAAGCCCATGGGGCGCCTTCACGATCGCCGCCACGATCCCGATCGCCCTCTCCATGGGGATGCATCTGCGGTTTTGGCGTCCGGGCAAGGTGCTCGAAGTCACCGTGCTGGGAGTCGCGCTGCTGCTCTTGTCCGTTTGGGTCGGAGGCTGGATCCACGGCCACGCGGTCCTCGGCCCGTTCTTCACGCTCAAGGCCACGCGGCTGGCGTGGGCGGTGATCCTCTACGGGTTCGCCGCGTCGGTCCTGCCCGTGTGGCTGCTCCTCGCGCCGCGCGATTACCTGAGCACCTTCATGAAGCTCGGAACGATCGCGGCGCTCGCGCTCGGGATTCTCGCGGTGATGCCGCAGTTGCAACTCCCGCCGCTCACGCAGTTCGTGAACGGCCAAGGGCCGATCTTCGCGGGGAACATCTTCCCGTTCTGCTTCATCACGATCGCCTGCGGCGCGATCAGCGGATTTCATTCCCTGATCGCTTCGGGAACCACGCCGAAGATCATCGCGCGCGAAAGCCACGCCCGGACGATCGGCTACGGGAGCATGCTCCTGGAGTCTTCCGTGGCGATCATGGCGATGATCGCGGCGTGCACCCTTCAGCCGGGCGCCTACTTCGCGATCAACAGCCCCGCCGCCGTGATCGGGGCGACGCCGGAGGCGGCCGTGGCGACGGTATCCCAATGGGGGTATGCGGTGACGGTCGAGGACATGGCGAACCTGGCGGACAACATCGGCGAGCACACGATGTTCCACCGCGCCGGAGGCGCGCCGACGCTCGCCGTGGGCATGGCGCATATTTTCTCCAATGTTCTCGGCGGAAAGGGGTGGATGGCGCTGTGGTACCACTTCGCGATCATGTTCGAGGCGCTGTTCATTTTGACGACGGTGGACGCGGGCACGCGCGTGGGACGCTTTCTGCTCCAGGCGGCGCTCGGCCACGTGTGGAAGCCGCTCGGCCAAACGAGTTCCTGGCCGGCCAATCTCTTCGCGAGCTTCCTTTTCGTGGGGGCGTGGGGCTTCTTCCTTTACCAAGGCGTCGTGGACCCGCTGGGGGGAATCAACAGCCTCTGGCCCCTCTTCGGCATCGCGAACCAACTCCTCGCGGTGATCGCGCTCTGCCTCGGCACAACGGTCCTGCTCAAGATGCGGCGCGCGCGCTTCATCGGGGTGACGCTGCTCCCTCTCCTCTGGCTGGTGAGCGCGACGTTTACCGCGGCCGCTCAGAAGATTTTCCATTCCGATCCGCGCATCGGCTTCCTCGCGCAGGCGAAACAGCTCTCGGAAAAGATCGCCTCGGGAAGCGTCTCCGCCGAGAAGGCGGACGAGCTCCGCAAGATCATTTTTAATCAGCAACTCGACGCCGCGGTAGCCGGCATGTTTTTGATCCTGGTCTCCGTCATCGTCCTCGCCAGCGCCTGGAGATGGTTCACCCTTTGGACCGGACGCAGCTCCCGCGAAATGAGCGAAACGCCGATCGTCTGGCTGCCGGCGCCAACCCTGACGCCCGCGCAGGCGACGGGCGACGGACGGATCTGGGCGGCGGGCGCGCTCTTCCTCGGTTTCCTCCAACATCTCTCGGGACAAACCCGCCTCGCGCGCGCTGAAAAGGCGAGCGTCGGCTGCGCGCATGCGGCCTGCCGCGCGTCCACGACGCCGTCGGCGGACCGGGGAGCGCTCTGGGCGGAACTCGAAGATCGCCGTTTCAAGAACCCGCGCTGCTGCTAGCCCGCATCCTTCGCGCGGTTCCGGCGCAAGATTCTTCGCTGGACCGAAGGCGGCGCGCCGTTCTCCTTTCTGGATTCCCATCGCGACGGCCTTTATGCTCCCTCGCTCATGTCGCTGCGACTTTTCAATACCCTGACGCGGCAAATCGAGGGGTTTCGCCCTTTGGATCCCGAAGGACGGGAGGTGCGGATGTATTGTTGCGGGCCGACGGTTTACGACTCCGCGCACATCGGCAACTTCCGCGCGTTCGTCTCGCAAGACCTTCTGCGCCGCCGCCTCGAGGCCTTGGGGTACGTCGTGCGCCACGTGATGAACATCACGGACGTCGAGGACAAGATCCTCCGCGCGATCCGCGCCTCTGGAGAATCGCTGGAGGCGTTCACCCAGCGGCACACGGCGGCCTTTCTCGAGGACTTTGCGGCGCTCGGCTGTCTCCCTCCCACCCGGATGCCGCGCGCGACCGAACACATCGCCGACATCATCGCTCTTGTGACGCGCTTGAAGGAAAAGGGCGCGGCCTACGCGACGGCAGACGGGTCCGTCTATTTTTCCCTCGAACAATTCCCCGAGTACGGACGGCTCTCGCGCCTGGATCGTTCCTCGCTCAAGCCGGGCGCGCGCGTCAGCGCCGACGAGCACGCCCGCGAGGCCTACGGAGATTTCGCGCTCTGGAAGGCGTGGAGCGACCGCGACGGCGCCGTGGGTTGGGAGAGCCCCTGGGGGCGGGGGCGTCCCGGCTGGCACATCGAGTGCTCCTGCATGAGCATGAAGCACCTCGGCGAAACGCTCGACATCCACTGCGGCGGCGAGGACCTCATTTTCCCGCACCACGAAGACGAGATCGCGCAGAGCGAAGCGGCCACGGGACGCCCCTTCGTGCGTTTCTGGGTCCACAACGCGCATCTGCTCGTCAACGGACAGAAGATGTCGAAGTCCGCGGGCAACTTTTTCACCCTGCGCGATCTCTTTGCGAAGGGATACGCGGGCCGCGAGATCCGCTACGCGCTCCTCGCGGCGCACTACCGCCTCCCCTTGAACTTCACCCTGGAAGGGCTCGACGCGGCGCGCCAGGCCCTGGCGCGCCTCGACGCCTGGGAGGAACGCCTCCGCGAAACGGCGGGCGACGCCGCTCTGCCGCCGGCGGAAGGGACGCTCTGGAAAGCATTCGGCGCCGCGCTCGACGACGATCTCAACATCTCCGCGGCGCTCGGCGCCCTCTTCGAGGCGTTGCGCGCCGCGAACCGCGCGCTCGACGAACGG
>JABWAM010000146.1 GCA_013360985.1 Verrucomicrobiia bacterium
ACTCGAGGTTCCGTTCCACCGCGTGCCCGCTCGTATGCCGCGCATGAAGCATCTCCGGATTGGCGACCAGGAAACGATAGATCGTGTCGCGCTGGGGACGCCGCACGATCCGCCGACAGCCGCTCCACCAGAGCAACGGAATCACATCCGGATCGTTCGCGTTCGCCACCAGCGCCAGATCGTAATGCGCGTGGCGCAGCGAACGCAGGGCCTCCCGCACGCGACGGTATTTCCCCCGGTAGACATGCAGCGCGTCGATTCCGCGCTGATCGCGGAACAACGGCGCTGCGGCTTCGCTCACCCAAAATCCGAGAAAAAGGTCCGGGCGCGCGGCGCGCAAGCTCTCGAGCAGCGGCGCGCAAAGCACGGCGTCCCCCATCGCCGTCGTCGCCGCCACGAGCACCCGGCGGAAACCTTCGCGGCGGATCTCCTCCAACGACGTGGAGCGCATCGTTCCCATTGCCGCGAGCCCGCGGTGCGCCCAATAAACGAGAGGATCGCGCACGCGGAGTTTCATCGAGGCCCGGGCCATTCTGGCCGGAACAAGGCGTCCCATCGCGTCAACGCGTACCACGCCCAGAGCCGCGGAGCGTGATCGGCGCGCCGCGCTCGATGCTCGTCGAACATCCGCCGCAGCGCGCTCCGCTCAAAAGTTCGCTCCAGCCCCGACGACCATGCCCCCGAGATCGCCTCCTCCATCGCGCCGCGCCACGACCCCCGCATCCATTCCCCGATCGGCATACTGAAGCCCTTCTTTCGCCGCTCGAAAAACGACGGAGGCACAAGGTCGCGATAGAGGTTCTTCAACAGGCCTTTCGTCCGCCCGCGGGCATCGAGCTTGAAACGCGGCGGCAACCGCGCCGCGAACGCCGCGACCTCATGATCGAGCAAGGGAGAGCGACATTCGAGCGAGCACGCCATGCTGGCGGCGTCCACTTTGCGCAGGATATCGTCGGTCAAATAACTCTCCACATCGAGGGCCTGCCATCGAGACAAGCCATCCGCCCCGTCGTCCGCGGAGATCGCCGTCCGCAGCACATCGAGCGCGAGGTCTCTCTCCAACGGCTTGCGCCATGCCGCGGAACGCGCGTCGCGCGGCCACGCGCCCGCCAGCGCGAGGTAGCGCTCCAACGAACCGAGCGGCAAAATCCGGTCCAGCGCCGTCCGCGGCCAGCGGAGCGTCCGTCTCCGCGGATTCGCCAACCGCTCGATCTCGAACGCCGCGCGACTCATGGCCAGCCAAGGCCGCCGCAAACCGAACCGCTCGATCCGCGCCGCGCGCATCAGGTCCGCATAACGCTTGTATCCGCCAAAGAGCTCGTCCCCGCCATCTCCGCTCAGCGCCACCGTCGCTCCCTCGCGCGTAAACTTCGAAAGCAGATGCGTCGGCAGCAGCGATTGGTCCGCGAACGGCTCGCCGAGTTTGGCAAGGAGCGGATCGAGGAGATCGAGCGCGTCCGCGCGCACCCGCATTTCGTGATGCTCGGTCCCCAGCCTCTCCGCCGCCTCGCGCGCGTAGGCTGACTCGTCGAAGCGCGGATCGTCGAATCCGATCGTGAAGGTTTTTACCCGCCCCCCCCATCGCGTCATCGCCGCCGCCGTCACGGTCGAATCCACGCCGCCGCTCAGAAACGCCCCGAGCGGCACGTCGCTGATCAAGCGCAGTTTCACCGCGCGCTCGAACCGCTCGCGAAAACCCTCTTCGGCCTCCGCGTCGTCCAGCGGCTCGCCCGGCGTCCAGTCGAGCCGCCAGTAGCGGCGCGGCGCCTCCGCCGCGCCGCCCCGCACGAACATTGCGGAGGCCGCGGAGAGACGCTTCACCTCCGCCCAAGCCGTGCGCGGCGAGGGCACGTATTGCAGCGCGAGATAGGCGTCCACCGCCTCCGGATCCACCCCGCGCCCCGCATCCGCGAGACGGAGAAGCGCCCCGATCTCCGAGGCGAACCAGAACGCCGCCGCCGTCTCCGCGTAGACGAGCGGTTTCTTCCCGAAACGGTCGCGCGCGAGGAAGAGCCTCTCCTTCCGCGCGTCATACAGCGCGAAGGCGAACATCCCGCGCAGGCCCTCCAGGCATTCTTCCCCGCGCTCCTCAAACGCATGGAGGATCACCTCGGTGTCGCTCCGCGTCGCGAAGCGATGCCCTTTTGCCTTCAACCGCTCGCGCAGTTCCTGGAAATTATAGATTTCTCCGTTATGAACCACGCGCAACGATCCATCCTCGTTTCCCATGGGTTGATCGCCGCCTTCGAGGTCAATGACGCTCAACCGTCGAAAGCCCAACCCGACCCGGCCATCCGGCGAAAACCATGTCCCCCGCCGATCCGGCCCGCGATGCTCCAGCGCATCCAAAGCCCGCAAGAACTGTTCTCTCGGAGGCGCCGCGCTCCCCTTGAGGAAATAACCGAGAATTCCGCACATGGTTGAGCCTCAGACGGTCAAAGGCGATCGCGAGGAACGTCGCGTCCCGCCTTGGGAACGTTCACCGCAAGCCCTCCCTCGCGCGCTGTGAGAAGCGATTCATTCGGCGAAGGCCGCATTCCAACCCGGAGCGCGAGGCAGCCGATGAAGCCTCCATGCAGCGGACGGAACGTCGCGAAACGCCCGAAGCAGGCGGGCGAGCCGCCCATCCTCGGCGAACGCATCAGGGTAAACGACGATGACGCCCCCCTCAGGGCGTCCCCGATACTTCAGTTTCGACAGCGTTTCCGGGTTCTGAAAAGCGGCCTGAGTGACGATCAACCGCTCCTCCACGAGCTCCATCGCGAGCGTCGGCGTCGGCAACCAGAACACCGCGCGCCGTCCACCGGCAAGATGCTGCAGATCTTCCCGAAACTCCGAGGCCCTTCCCCTCGGCGCCAACTCGTCGAGCCGCACGCCGCACATCCCCACGAGTCCGCGGCTCGTCGGCGCGCGGATCAGCGTCTTGTCCACGAGAGTCGTCAGACCGTAAAGGAGCGGCACGGCGAACAGCGCCCCGAGCAGCGCGAACGCAAGCCCGCATGGGAAAGCTCGCCCCGAACGCCAACGCCGCAACAGCCACCCGAATCCTACCGCCAGCCCGGACAACGCCGCCGGCCGCAAATGCCGAGGCTCGACGCCGATCTCGCTTCCGCGCCACGCAAGCAGGGCGAAAACCGCCGGCGCCACCAGCGCCATCGTCAGCGCGAGCATCTGCGGCGCCGTCAACGCGCAGAACGCCGCCCAAGCCTCCGCCAGCTTCTCGCGCGGCGCCGCCCTCCGCGGGCATGCGGAAACGGAAACGACGCTTCGCTCTTTCGCGGGCCGCGCCAGCGCGAGCAGCAACAACGCGAGAAGCAGCATCCCTCCGCATCCCGCGAGGATGATTTCTCCTTCCGGCACCGGACGCGAGGGATGCAAAAGCAGCCAACGCAGCATCGCGTCGAGATCCGTCGGCGCCAGCGGCAGATCCGCGAAGAACCATAACCCGTCCCAATTCGCGGCGCGTTCCTCCAAGGGAAAGATCGGGCTTTGCGCCCCCAGGTTCCCCCATGCGTCGAGAAGGAGCGCGCCCGCGCCGACGCCGAGAGCAAAGATCGCCAAACGCTTCCAGGAAACGCCGCCCCGCGCCGTCTGAAGAATCCAGGCGAGACCGACCGCGCCCGCCGAGACGGCGGCGCTGTACTTGACCAGGGAGAGCGCCGGCAAGAAGAGGCCCGCGGAAAACGAAAACCCGGCCGCGTCCACCTTCGAGGCGGGACGCCACGCGAAAAGGGTGAGCAGCAAAGCCCAGGGAAAGATCGCCAGGAGAAGGAGATCTCCGCCTTCGTAGGTCGCGCTGTTGGAGTGCACGAATCTCGTGGCGACAAAGACGAGCGCCAACGCCGCCAGCCGCGCCCCTTGGGCGCCCGACTGATCAAAAACTCCGATCCATCCCATCGCCGAAAACACCCACGCCGCGAGAAACGTCGTCCGCAACGCTTCTCCCATGTTCATCCCCATCGAGCGAAAAAGATAGGGCGCCCAACCATCGAAAGGCGCCCCCCCTGTGACCGGGATCAGACGGCTTCGCGACAGATCGTCCGGATCGGCCATCCGCACCGCAATCGGCGTGCCTCCGAATCCCCGCGCCGCCTGCTCCGCCGCAAGCACTCCCCAGCTCGAATTCACGGTCGCCGCGGGCGACTGTTTCAACGCGCCCCCGAGGGTCAGCGCCGCGACGGCGCCGACCGCGATCCAAAGCGCCGTCGCCAATCGCGAGCGCCGCGGCACGAAAACGTGAAGGCCTTGAATCACGAGCGTTCTGATTACCCCGCCTCCTCCCGTTGCTCAAGAAAGGAAGCGGCCGCCGCGATTTCCGCTTTGTTTCGGGGCGTTTCCCTGGTTCGCTGGATCGCGTGAGCCTGCCCCCGGCCATCTGGTTCGTTCCGCGCTATAAGGAACGTCCTTGGGGAGGGCAAGCCATCGCCCGGATGGGCGCGCATCCCGCGATCCCCGAAGGCCGCCGCGTCGGCGAATCGTGGGACCTCGTGGATCGCGAAGGCGACGTGAGCGTCGTGGCGGAAGGGCCTTTCCGCGGACGAACCCTCCGGGATCTTCTCGACGAACGGGGTTCGGAGATCATGGGGCGCCCCTGGCCGCGCGGCCGCCGATTTCCGCTCCTCGTCAAGATCCTCGACGCGGCGGAACGGCTCTCCCTTCAGGTCCATCCGCCCGCCGCCGTCGCCTCTTCGCTCGGCGGCGAGCCGAAGACGGAGATGTGGTATCTCCTCGAGGCGACGCCCGACGCGGCGTTGTTCGCCGGATTTCGTCGAGGCGCGTCGCGCGAGGAGTTCGCGCGCGCGCTGCGCGAAGGCCATCGCTCCCGCATCGAGGCGTTGGTGTGCCGCCTCCGCGTCCAACGCGGAGACGCGTTTTTCGCTCCGTCGGGGCGCCTCCACGCGATCGACGCAGGATGCCTCATCCTCGAGATCCAACAGAACTCGGACACCACCTACCGGGTCTTCGATTGGGGACGCGTCGGACTCGACGGCCGTCCGCGCGCGCTCCATCTCGAAGAAAGCCTCCGCTCCATCCATTTCGCGGATATCGAACCGCCGCTCGCCCCGCGCGCGCGAAAGGATGGGATCCGTCTCCTTGCCGAGTGCGATCATTTTCGCGCCGAGGAATGGTCCGCGAAAGCCTCCGGAGAGATCGCGAATCCGGCGCCCGCGATCCTTCATCCCGTGGACGCGCCCTGCGAGATCGTGGCCGCGGACGGCGCGCTCTCCGTCCCCGCCGGCGCGACCGCCATCCTCCCCGCCGGCGTCCGTCGCCTGAAACTTTCCTCCCCCGCGATCCTTGCGTTCGTGGGGGAATCGGCCTTCAAATTGGACGGACTTCCCCCCCGCGCGCGCTGAGTTTTGCCGCGAGACGGATCGCGGCGATCAGGCTGCCCGGATCGGCGCGATTTTTCCCCGCCAGCGCGTAGGCCGTCCCATGATCGGGCGATGTGCGCACGATCGGCAAACCGAGGGTGAGGTTCACCCCTTGATCGAAGGCCACCATCTTGAGCGGGATCAACCCTTGGTCGTGATACATGCAGACGACGGCATCCACCTTCCCGCGCCATGCGTCGCGAAAGATCGCATCGGGCGTATGCGGCCCCGTGATCTCGCCTCCAAGCCGCCGCCGCGCGTCGCGCACCGCCGGCGCGACGATCCGCCGCTCCTCGATCCCCTCCTCCCCCGCCGCGCCTCCGTGCGGATTCAGCGCGGCGACCGCGATCTTCGGCTGCCGGATTCCAAAGCGGCGAAGGGCGGCATGAGCGAGACGAATCGTTTCGCGCACCTTGCGCCGCGAGAGGAGCCGGGGGACGTCGCGGAGCGGCGTGTGGATCGTGACGAGCGCAACGCGGAGCCGACCGCCGACGAGCATCATCGCGAACGCCTTCGCGCCGGTGCGCGCCGCGAGCCATTCGGTCTGGCCGGGAAAACGGAAGCCCGCGGCCTTGAGCGCCGCCTTGTTCACGGGGCCGGTGACCAGTGCGGCGTAGCGTCCATCGAGACAGCCGGCGACGCCCGCCTCGAGGGCGCGCAGCGCGAAACGCGCGCCCAGCCGGGACGGCCTGCCGGGAGCGACGCGCGGAATTTCGCTTCCGAGAACGACTTCGTAACGGAACCGGCGATCGAGCTTCCCCGAGCGCAGGGCTTTGCGAACCACTTCGGGACCGATGCCGGAAGGATCGCCGAGAGTGATCGCGATGATGCGCCGCATGAGAAGTTTTTCGCCGCGACGAGAAGCGCTCCGTCAAGAGATGGACGAACACCCAAATCCACGGATCAGCTCCATTTTCAGAGAGATCCTTTCATCATCATCCATCGAGGATCGGAGGGGTGGAGCGTGTCGAGATTCCAGACTCCCCA
>JABWAM010000147.1 GCA_013360985.1 Verrucomicrobiia bacterium
CCCGCGGCCGGCGCGCCCGCGCGCAGCCGCCGGAGCAACCCGCGCGCGGCGATCTCCGCGAGGCTCTCCCGACAAAACTGGCCAAGGGACGGGTTCACGCGGCGATGCGTCCCGGACGACGGATCATTTCGCGGACGTTCGCTCCGGCATCGCGATGATCACCGCCCAGGAATCCACGTGGTAACGCAGATCGGCCATCTCGCACGCATAACGAATCGCCGTCAGCAGGGAGACCTTCCGGAGGTTCAGCGTGACGTTCGCCTTGAGCGAAGGCGGAACGAGGTTGATGAAGTTCACGTGAGGATCGGCGTCTTTGCCGTTTGAGGACGGGTTGGCCTTTTCCTTGAAGAAATCGAGAACGGTCTCCCAATCGGCGCCGTCGAACTTGACCTCCTCGAGAAGGATGCCCTCGAGACGCTTCCGCGTTTCGCCGATCTTCGAGGGATTCCGCGCGCGCGCCTGCTGGATCATCTGGAGAAAGGCGCGGCTCGGCGAATGCGACGGATGCTTCAGGAGATAGGTTTTGAGCAGCGGCTCCGCCTGATCGTATTGGCCGGACCAGAACAGCCCGCGCGCCTCCTGAAACTCACGGTCGTCGCTCGCCTCCATCGGGGCGTTTGCCGCGCCGAGGCCCGCGGCCAGCAGGAGAAAACCTCCCGCGGCGAGGGCCCGTCGCGCACGCGTCGAGATCATGATCCGTCCTCCTCCGTTTCGCGCCTCATTTCGCGCGCGCAAAGGAGCGGTTCACCGCGTTCAGATAGGCGCGGGCGCTCGCCTCGATGATGTCGGTGGACGCCCCTTTGCCCGTCAAGACCTGTCCCTTGCCGAAGTCGGCCTTGATCGTCACCTCGCCGATCGCATCCTTGCCCGCCGAAACGGCGCGCAATTGGTAATCGAGCAGTTTCCCCTGGCGCCCCGTGATCCGGTCGATCGTCCGCAAGGCCGCCTCGACAGGCCCGTCGCCGGTCCCCGCGTCCTTGTGGGTGGTGGACGCGCGGCCGGATCCGGCGCGCGTCAGACGGACGGTGGCCGTCGGCACGACGCCGCTGCCGGAGGTCACGGAGAGATAATCCAACGACCAAACCTCGACCACGTCGGAAGCCGCCGCATCCACGAGCGTAGCCAGGTCGTCGTCGTACACGAACTTCTTCTTGTCGCCGAGCGCCTTGAAGCGCGCGAAGATCGCCTCCAGGTTGCGCTCCGCGAGCCGATAACCCAGATGCTTCAGGCGCAACGCCAGGGCGTGACGCCCGCTGTGCTTGGTCAACGGCAACTCGGTGACGCCCCAACCGATCTCCTGGGGATCCATGATCTCGTAGGTCTCGCGTTTCTTGAGGATGCCGTCCTGATGGATGCCCGCGCTGTGCGCGAAGGCGTTGTCGCCCACGATCGCCTTGTTGCGCTGGACGACGAACCCGCACATGCGCGCGACGAGCCGCGAGGTGCGCATGATCTCGCTCACCTTGACGCCGGTGTCCGCGGGGCCATAGACATCGCGGCGGGTGCGCAGGGCCATGCTCACCTCCTCGAGCGCGGCGTTGCCCGCGCGTTCCCCGATCCCATTGATCGTGCCCTCGACCTGGCGGACGCCGTTCTGGACTCCGCTCAGGGAGTTGGCGACCGCGAGCCCGAGGTCGTTGTGGCAGTGCGCGCTGAACACCACGTTGCGCGCGCCCCGCGCGTTCGCGAGGACATGGGCGAACATCGCGCCGTATTCCTTCGGCGTGGCATACCCCACCGTGTCGGGGATATTGATGGTCGTCGCGCCCGCCGAAATCGCCGCTTCGACGATCCGGACGAGGAAATCCCATTCCGTCCGCGAACCATCCTCCGGCGAAAACTGGACGTTCGGACAATGCTTGCGCGCGAGGCGCACGCCCTGCACGGCCAACCTCAGGATTTCGTCCTGCGCCTTCCCGAACTTGTACTGGCGATGGATTTTCGAGGTGCCGAGAAAGACATGGATTCGCCCGCGTTTGCCGGCCGGCTGGATCGCGCGCGCGGCGGCCTCGATGTCTTTCGGCACGCAGCGCGCCAGACCCGAGATCATGGGCCCGCGCACTTCGCGGGCGATCGCCCGCACCGCCTCGAAATCGCCCCGACTGATCACGGGAAAACCCGCCTCGATCACGTCCACGCCGAGGCGGGCGAGCTGATGGGCGACTTCCATCTTTTCGCGTTGGTTCATCGAGGCGCCCGGACACTGTTCGCCGTCGCGCAGCGTCGTGTCGTAAATGATGATTCGGTCTTGGCTCATATCGGTTGTTTCGTGTGCTGGGGGTCAAAGGAATGGTCGCCTCCTCGCCCGCGGGTTTCCAGCAAACAAAAAACCCACGGGCCGTCAGGCGGCCCGTGGGTCGGCTTCCGCTCGCGCGTCGTTCAGCCGCGCGACCCGGCCGATCCCCGGCCCGCCAAGGCCGAGAGAAGCATGCCAAGAAGCATTGCGGGAGTTCGACTCACGTCCAACTCTCTACACGAGGCGCCTCCCGAAGTCAACTCGCGCGAGGCTTTGCCGCGTCGCCCACCCGCCTCCGATAGATACGCGCCACGTCCGCGGCGACTTGACGCGGCGGACGGTTCGATCCCTCGACGCTGAGCGGAATGATGTCGTAGAGCGGCTGCCGCTCGACGAAAAGACGGCGCAACCGCGCTTCGCCGTCCGACCCCGCGAGCAGCGGCCGATGCCCATGTCCGCGCGCGCGCGCCCACGCGCATTCAGGCGTCACATGGAGATGGACGACCACCCCCGAGGCGCCGAGGCGTTCGAGATTCACGGGGCGCAGGACAATCCCGCCGCCCGTCGCGATCACTTGCCCCGCGCTTTGCGCGGCCTCTTCGGCCACCTCCGACTCGATGCGGCGAAACTCCTCCTCGCCGCGCGTCTCGAAGATGCGCGCGATGCTCACGCCCTCGCGTTCTTCGATCTGCTGATCGAGATCCACAAAGCGCAGGCCGAGTTCCCCCGCGACGATGCGTCCGACGCTGGTCTTTCCCGAGCCCATAAAGCCCACCAGGACGAGATTGGGGAGCGCGTGCATCCGCGCATCTTACCAGAGGGCGCGCCCGATGAACATGCCCCCCGCGCCCTCTCCGCAGCCCGCCGACGTGGCGCCGGCGCATCCGCCGCAGAGAAGCGTGCGGCGCTTCGCGGGATTTCGGCGCTCTTCGCCTCCAAAGCGTGGCGGCGCGGCGGTCACCACGCCCGCCTCGCGCGAAACGCTCAAGGTTGCCTTGCCGCGGACAACCCGTTATTTTTCGCGCATGACGAGCGACCTGCGCCCTGAGATCCAATCCCTTGAGAGCCGCCTGAACGACCTTCGGAGGTTTCTTTGACGTCGCGAAGCTAAAGACGCGCGTCGAGCATCTCGAAGCGCGAATGGCGGAGCCCGGTTTTTGGGACGCTCCGCGGAAGGCGAAGGAAGTGACCGCCGAGATCAGCGCGATCAAAGAACGCCTGACGCGGCACGACGATCTCCGCAGCCGCCTCGCGGACCTCGCCGCGTACGCGGACCTGATCCAGGCGGATCCGGACTCGCCCGACAGCGCCAAGCTTGCCGAAGAAGCGGCGCGCGAACTCGACGACACCCGGCGGCGGCTCGGCGATTTCGAACTGGCGATGCTCTTCTCCCGCCCCGAAGACGCGAAGAACGCCATCCTCAGCATTCATTCCGGCGCCGGCGGCACGGAGGCGTTCGATTGGGCGGACATGCTCTTTCGAATGTATCGCCGCTACTGCGAACGCCACGGTTTCGAGATCGAGGTCACCGACGCCCTTCCCGGCGAAGGCGCGGGAATGAAGAACGTCACCTTTCTCGTGCGCGGCCCGAACGCCTACGGCTACCTCAAGACCGAGCGCGGGGTGCACCGCCTCGTCCGGATCTCGCCGTTCGACGCGAACGCCCGCCGCCACACCTCCTTCGCCTCGCTCGATGTCCTCGCCGAGATGGATGACGACATCGAGATCGAGATTCAGGAGAAAGATATCCGGGTGGACACCTACCGTTCGAGCGGCGCCGGCGGTCAGCACGTGAACAAGACCGATTCCGCGGTTCGCATCACCCACCTCCCGACCGGAATCGTGGTCGCCTGCCAGAACGAACGTTCGCAGCAGAAAAACCGGGTCACCGGCATGCGGATCCTCAAGGCCCGCCTCTACGAAATGGAGATGGACAAGAAACGCGCCGAGATCGAGCGGCACTACAGCGAAAAGGGCGATATCGCTTTCGGCCAACACATCCGTTCGTATGTGCTGCAGCCGTACCAACTCGTGAAGGACCGGCGGACCGGCGAACACACCAGCAACGTGCAGGCTGTGCTCGACGGCGAAATTGACGCCTTTATCGAAGCGTCGCTCAAGGGGAAGAAGGCCGCCGCCAGTGATCAAGAGGAGGATGTTTAAAAAAGACGCGACGAACCGCGCGCGCGACCTCCTCCCTCCTCCGATCGCATGCCCTCGCCCTGCCATCTCCTTTCTTCCCCATACGCATGAATTTCCTCGAAAAAATCTTGGAACGCAAGCGGGCGGAGGTCGAGGAGCGCGCGCGACGCGTCCCTCTCGAGGAACTTCGTTCCCGGCCCGATCCCCGCGGCGCGCCGAGGTCGCTCGCCGCCTCTCTTCGTTCGCCGCACGGCTTCGCCCTCATCGCCGAAATCAAAAAGGCGTCGCCCTCCGCGGGTTTGATCCGGGCGCATTTCGATCCGGGCGCCCTCGCCAAAGCGTATGCGCGCGGCGGCGCAAGCGCCCTCTCCGTCCTCACCGACGAACCGTTCTTCCAGGGGCGCCTCGAACACCTCCGCCTCGCGCGCGACGCCGCGCGCCTGCCCTGTCTCCGCAAGGATTTCATCCTTTCCGAATACCAGGTTTGGGAAGCGCGCGCCGCCGGCGCCGACGCGATCCTCCTCATTATCGCCGCGCTCATGCGGCGAGAGATGATTCGCCTCCTCGAACTCGCGCAAAACCTCGACCTCGAAACGCTCGTCGAAGTCCATGACGCGCGCGAGATGGACGCCGCCCTGCGTCTGAATGCGCCGATCATCGGGATCAACAACCGGAACCTCCGCACCTTCGAAGTCGATCTCGGCGCCACCGAACGGCTCAGCGAGGAGGTCGGCCCGGACCACATTCTCGTGAGCGAGAGCGGCATCCACACCGGAGCCGACGCCGCCCGGGTGCGATCCTGGGGCGCCGACGCGATCCTCGTGGGCGAGGCCCTCATGCGCGCTCCCGACAAGGCCGCGAAGATGGCGGAATTGAAGGGAAGGCCGCTTCCGGCCTGATCGCATCCCTTCCCCGCCCCCCGGATGACGGCGGCAAGAGGGGGACAAGAGGGCGGCAAGAGGGCGGCAAGAGGGCCTTGACGGATCCCCGCCTTTTATGCGAAGAAGGTTCCGCCCATCATGAAACGCCTGTCCCTGCTCCTCGCCTTCGCGGCGCTCGCCTCCGTCTTCGCCTCCTGCACTCCCGCGCGCCGCGCCGGATTGGGATACCGGCCCTACGGAATCTATTCCGCCACGGTCTACGACGACGCCCCGGGCGGCTGGGACGTCTACCGAGGCCGCGGCGGCGGCACCCGCGTCAAATACAGCGAGTGACGGAATCCCGGCCCCGCATCCCCCGCCCGCCCCGCGCCCCGCGCCTTCTCGGTGAAAAACTCCTTGCTTTCGAATTCGTGTTGGGATTAAGTCTCATTCTCTTCGGGGAAAACCGGCTCCGCCCGAATTTCCTTGGCGGGTGGGGCGCGCCTCATCCAAGCTTCGCTTCATGAAAGGAAACCAAGACGTCATCAACGCCCTCAACGCCGGACTCACCATCGAGCTCACGGCCATCAACCAGTACTTCATCTGTTCGAAGATGTGCAAGAACTGGGGGCTCAACAGGCTCGCCGCCCACTTCCACGCGGAGTCGATCGAGGAGATGAAACACGCCGAGGAGGTCATCGACCGCATCCTCTACCTCGAGGGCGTGCCGGAGATCGCCCGCTACGACAAGATCCTCGTCGGGGACAACCCGAAACAGCAGATCCAGGACAGCCTCACCCTCGAGACGAAGGGGGTGGCCACCTACAACGCCGGGGTGAAGCTTTGCCTCGAAGTCGGCGACTCGGGCAGCCGCGACCTCATGGAGCGCATGGTGGTCGAGTCGGAGCACAGCATCGACTGGGCCGAAACCCAGCTCGACCTCGTCGAGCGCATCGGAATCGACCACTACCTCGCCCAGCAGCTCGGCGAG
>JABWAM010000148.1 GCA_013360985.1 Verrucomicrobiia bacterium
GCAGAGGCGGCGCACGCGCTCGACGAGAGGCACGCCCGCCACCATCGCGAGCGGCTTGCCCGGAAAACGGACGGCGCCATAGCGGGCGGGGATGACGATGAGGACGCGCGAACGCAAGCGGCCTCCGAGGCTTCAGCGCGGCGAACCGCCGGCCGCGCCTTTCGCTTCCGCGAGAAGCGCGCCCGCGCCATGGACGAACTTTCCGGGTCCGTACTGGAACAGGACGAGCGCCGCGAAGAGCGCGGCGAAAAACCACGCGATCCAAAGGGAGTAGCGCAAACCTTTCACGCCGCCCATCGAACCGAACCGCGAGACACTTGTCAACGGCGGCGACATTTGCCGTTCAACCCAAACGCGTTATATTCAAACCACTTTCCCCTCACCCTCATCCCCTCACATCCCATGGCTACCCAGTATCCCAACCAACAAGAAAAACTCCTCGCGAAAGTCAAAGGCAAGACCGGCAAAATCTCCGATCGCACCCACGAGGAGCACCTGAAGCTCTACACGGGCTACGTGAACAAGACCAACGCGATCCTCGCCGAACTCGAAAAGCTCGGCCCGCCCGACGCCGCCAACGCGGCGGTCGCCAACCAAATCTACAGCACCGTCCGCTCGCTCAAGACCGATTTCACCTTCGCGATCGGCGGCCTCCTCAACCACGAGATCTACTTCGCCCATCTCGGCGGAAGCGGCGGCCCGCCCTCGGGCAAAGTCGGCGAGCTCATCCAGAAATCGTTCGGCGGCTACGACAACTACGTGAAGGACCTCAAGGCGACGGGCCTCTCCGGCCGCGGCTGGGCGTGGACGGGATTCGATCCGCGCACCGGGCAACTCTTCAACTACCTCGGCGACGCGCAGAACGCCTACCCCATCTGGGGCGTGAAACCGATCCTCGCCCTGGACGTGTACGAGCACGCCTACTACCTCGACTTCGGCGTCGCGCGCGCGGCGTATATCGACGAGTTCCTCAAGCACGTGGATTGGAACGCGGTCAACGCGAACCTCGCGGCCTGACCGGCGCGCGGACGCGTTTCCGCGCTTTGTCCACCTCGCCTTGCTCCGCGGGGAAACTTCTCTCCTTCGAGGAGAGAGGGAACCTTTTTCGTGAACCATCGGGGCGCGGAAAGGGCTGAGGGCCTCGCGCTTCCGGTCGCTTCGCCTCAAGAGCGTCCCGCGCCACCGCCCGAATCCATGGATCCACTCCATTTTCCGAGAGCGCACCTCCTCATCATCCATCGAGGATCGGAGGGGTGGAGCGTGTCGAGGTTCCGCCCCCCCACGAAGAACGCGACGGCTCGGCCGACGGCCTCGCCCGACCTTTCTGCAGTCTGTGCTTGAAGAAAATCCGCTCGGTCGCGAAGCGCGAGAAGGCGCCGTCGGTATGTCTCCCGGCCCTTTCGTGGCCTGTGGCGCCGCCGCAGCGGCTTCACCACAAACGCGGCGAAGGCGTCACCCATTTCTCGAGCGAAGACGGGTTCCCCGATGCTTTCCATGGGGATTCGGTTTCCGCCCAACACGTTGCGGAAGCGTCGCGCGCTTCTCCGCGCCGGGTGGGTTCTTCCACGCCTGACGCGGGGATCCGGGCAAACGACGAGATCTTTCCGAGCTTTGCGTCACGGAGACGCGACGCCTACAACTTCGCGAGGATTTCGTCGGGAATGTCGACGTTCGAATGGACGCGCTGAACGTCCTCGTATTCGTCGAGGGCTTCCAGGAGCTGGAAAACTTTTCGTGCGAGCGACTCCTCCGTCACGGGCGCCGTCATCAACGGCACGTAGGTGAGCCGCGCGCTGGACGGCTCCAACTTCCGCTTGCGAAGCGCGTCGAGCACGGCGTCGAACGCCTCGACCGGCGTGAGGACCTCCCAGTGGGCGTCATCCGACTTGAGGTCTTCCGCGCCGGCGTCGATCGCGAGGGTCATGAGATCCTCTTCGCCGATCCCCGGCTTCGGAAGGAGGATCTGCCCTTTGCGTTGGAAACGGTGCGCCACCGACCCCGACGCGCCAAACTTTCCGCCATTTTTTCCGAAGAGATTGCGCAGATCGGAGACGGCGCGATTTTTGTTGTCGGTGGTCACCTCAACCAACAGCGCTTCGCCCGCGGGGCCATAGCCTTCGTAAACGATCTCTTCGTAGGTCACCCCTTCGATCTCGCCCGTGCCGCGTTTCACCGCGCGCGCGATGTTGTCGTTCGGCATGTTCTCCGCCTTGGCGTTGGCGATCGCCGTGCGCAGGCGCGGATTGAAGTTCGGATCCCCTCCGCCCGCGCGCGCCGCGATGGCGATCTCTTTCGCGCAGCGCGAAAAAACGCGGGAACGCGCGGCGTCGATCTTCCCCTTGAAACGCTTCACCTTCGACCATTTCGAGTGACCGGCCATACGGCGATTTCACGAAAAGCTCCGCCGAATGTCGAGGGTGGAGTCGTGCGTCGCGCCCAAATCCACGGATCAGCTCGATTTTCAGAGAGCAACCCTCATCATCACCCATGGAGGATCGGAGGGGTGGATCGTGTCGAGATTCCAGACTCCCCACAAAAAGGGTGCGACGGCTCGGCCGGCGGCCTCGCCCTCCCTTTCCCCCGTCCATGCTTGGGAAAAATCCGCTCGGTCGCGAAGCGAGGGAGGGCGCCGCCGGCGCCGCGGCCGCGGCTTGAGTCCAAAATGTGGCGAGGGCGTCGCATATTCCTCGACCGAGGATGGACTCCACCCACGCCTTACGCGGGGATTTGCGTCGCGCGTCGGGATTTGACCCGGCCGCGGGAATCGGGCAAAGCTTTTGCGTGCCTTTCGCTTACGGCCTCGCCTTCGCCTTGTTTTTTCTCGCCGGAACCGCGCGCGCGGCGCCTCCCATTTTCCCGCTCAACCGCGTGGTTCCCGGTCTGCGCGGCGAGTGTCACACCACCTTCGCGGGATCGCGGGTGCAATCGTTCCCTTTCGAGGTGATGGGCGTCGGCAAAGATTTCGCGGGCCCGGGACGCGACATCGTCTGGTGCCGGATGCTCGACGATCCCACGAAGCAAATGGTGATCGCGGGCGGCATGAGCGGCAGCCCCTGCTTCATCGAAGGAAAAAATATGGGGGCGCTGGCGTACGGCTGGCTCTTCAACAAGGATCCGATCTTCGGCGTGCAGCCGATCGAGTCCATGCTGGAGCTGCTGGATTTCCGGGGCAACGCGCGCGGCCGGCGATCCCTCTTCGGCGCGGCGTCTTCCCCTCTTCCGACATCGGCCGGGATGGGCCTGCGCCGGTTCGGCGCCCTCGCCGCCTTTCCGCTCCCCGCGACCGCGCATGCGGCCGAGCCGACGACGGGGCCGCTTCCGCTTCCTCTGGAAATCGGAGGGTTGCATCCCTTGGCGCAGGAATTCGTCGGCCGCGCCCTGAAAGAAGCGGGGTTCTCCCCCATCTTCGGCGGCGGCGGCGGCCGGGACCTCGGCTTGGCCGATGCTTCCGATCTGGTTCCCGGTTCGCCGCTCACGGGCGTCCTCGCGCGCGGAGACCTCAACATGGCGGCCACGGGGACGCTCACCTGGCGCGACGGAGACCGCGTGCTCGCCTTCGGACATCCGTTCCTCGGCGCCGGCGCGGTCTCGATCCCGATGGGCAAAGCCGAGATCATCGGCATCGTCTCGAGCTACGAACGCTCGTTCAAAATGTCGAACAAAGGGCCTCTCGTGGGCACGTTGACTCAGGATCGGATGTCGGCCGTGGCGGGTTTTCTCGGGCGCCCCCCGCGCCTGGTCCCCATGCGCGTGAAGGTGACCCGCGCGGACGGCGGAAGCCGTTCGCACGCGCTCGAGTTTTGCGACAACAAGTTTTTTACTCTGCCCGTCTATCAGACGGCGTTGGCTCAATTCCTCGCCAACGTCATGGAACGCAGCGACGAGGGCACGCTCTCCTTGCGCAGCGTGGTGCGCCTCAAGGAAGCGCCGCCTCTCGTTTTCCAAGATCTCTTCGCCGGAGAGAATCTGGCGTGGGCGCGCGGCGCCATTCTCGATGCGGCCATGCAACTCGGCCGCCTTTACGCGAACGATTTCGCGCGAATCGAGGTCGAGGCGGTCGAGATCGAGGCGGCGTTCCAACCCTCCGTCCATCAAGTCTCCATCGCGCAACTCACCGCCGAATCCCGCGAAGCTCGCCCCGGCGAACGCGTGCGCCTCCGCGCCATGTTTCAGCCTTGGCACGGCAAGCGTTTCTCCAAAGAATTCGAAGTGCGCATCCCGGAAGAAGCAAAATCGGGCGAAGTTCAGATCCTCCTCGCCGACGCGGCGCGCCTCGCCGAACTCTCCGGCCGCGGCGCGGCGCGCACGGACGCATGGCCGTTCTTTCTTGGCGCGCCCTCCGCCGCGCGATCGCTCGACGAAATCGTCCTGGCGCTCAACGACCGCCGCCCATCCGATCGCGCCTATCTCCTCGTCACCCGCGCCGCGGAAGGCCTCAACCTCGGGGAACGGCATCTCCCCGCCCTCCCCGACTCGGTGCGCAAACTCATGGCATCGGACGCCGGCGCCGACGGCGCCACCCGCCTTTCCACTCTCATCCTTTCCGAGACCCAAGTTCCGATGCAGGCCCGCGTCGAGGGCAGCCGGAGCGTTACCATCCGCATCCCATGAAACCCTTCCTTCTCGCGCTGCTCCTCGCGGCCGCGACCGGCCGCGCAGTCGCCGTGCAGACTCAAAGCTTCCTCCAGGACTCCTTCGACGACTTCGCGGAAGGCGAAGCCCGGGGAATTACGGTGACTTCCGACGGGTTCCTGCGGCTTGGCGTCGAAGCCGCGCGACTCGCCGCGATCCCCGCCTCGCCCATCTGGGCGGTCGCCGAAGGGCCCGGGGGCGCGCTCGATGTCGCCGCGGGCAACGAAGGTCAGGTTTTCCGCGTCGGCAACAACGGAAAACCCGAGGAGATTTTCAAAGCGAAGGAACTCCAGGCGCAGGCGCTCGCGGTGGATCGCCACGGCGCGCTCTTTGTCGGCACGTCGCCCGACGGAAAGATCTATCGCGTCGAAAAAAGCGGCAAGTCCACCCTCTTCTTCGAGCCGAAGGAGAAGTACATCTGGGCGTTGGCCTTCGACGCGGAAGGCAACCTCTTCGCGGCGACCGGCGATCGGGGAAAACTTTTCAAAATCTCGCCCTCCGGCAAAGGACGCGTCTTCTACGACAGCGATGAAACGCACCTCCGCGCGCTTCTCTTCGACGCGAAGAAACGGCTCTGGGTCGGCAGCGCGGAAAACGGAATCGTCTATCGCTTCGAAACGACGGCGGGCGCCGCCGGCGTCCCGTTCGCCGTCTGGGACTCCGCCTTTCGCGAGATCACGGCGCTCGCCGCCGCTCCCGACGGCGCCGTTTTTGCCGCGGCGATGGGCGACGGCAAAGGCGCCCGTCTCCCCTCTCTCTCCGGAGCCGCAGCAGCCATGCCCAAGCTCATGCCCGGCGCGCGGGGCGACGCTCCCGAAGCTGGCGCGAAAGGCGAGGCGCCCGGCGCCCCCTCGGAGAAACTCGGCGCCGGCGAGATCGCGCGCATCGCGCCCGACGGCGGAGTCGAACGCTGGTGGAGCGACCGCGAGGACGTGTACGCGTTGGCCGTTCCCGGCCCCGGACGCGTCTGGGCGGGCACCGGACGCAAAGGCAAGCTCCTCGAGATGACGGGCCCTCGAACCTGGGCCATCCTCAATCAACTGCCGGCCGAAACGATCACCGCGCTCCTCCCGCGCGCGGGTGGATGGATCGCGGCGACCTCGAACGACGGCGCGCTTTGGAGCCTCCCCGGCGCGGCGGCGCGCAAAGGCAGCTTCGAATCGAAGATCTTCGACGCGCGCGGTTCGGCGCGCTGGGGCGCCGTGGAGTTCCGCGCGAGCCCGGGCGCCCTCCGTCTCTTCACCCGCTCGGGCAACACCGAGAAGCCCGACAAAGTCTGGAGCGCATGGAAACCGCTCGACGGCGCCGGCCGCGTCCAGAGCCCCGTGGCGGGCTACCTTCAGTACAAGATCGAAATGGAAGCCGAGGGCCGCGCCGAAGGCCCCGCCCTCGACCGCCTCGTCCTCTTCTATCAGCCGCAAAACCAGCCTCCGCGAATTACCCGGATCACCGTGACGCCTCCCCATGTCGAGCTCGTCCGAGTCCCGAAGCCGGAGGCGCCTCTCGCGGCGATCCACGCCAGCGCGAACCCTGTCGTGGCGCCCGCCGCCGGCGGCGCGAAGAAC
>JABWAM010000149.1 GCA_013360985.1 Verrucomicrobiia bacterium
GGTCGCGAAGCGAGGGAGGGCGCCGCCGCCGCGGCCGCGGCTTGAGCCCAAAATGTGGCGAGGGCGTCGCATGTTCTTCGACCGAGGATGGACCCCTCCACGCCTTACGCGGGGATTTGGCGCCAACTACGGCGGCGGCAGGCGAACCGGTCCTCGGGCGAGATCGGCAACGGCAACTTTGTGGGTCTTGCTGCCGATCGTGATTTCGAGATCCGCATCGCCCTGAACTTCCCAGCCGCCCTCGTCGAGGCGGCGCACTGAAGCGAACGTGGGCAGACGGACCGGATCGCCCCGGCCATACGCCCAAAGACGGATGCGTTTCGAGGGTTCGAAATCGGCGGGGGAAACCGGGCCGTCGAGGACGAAGCGGGGTCCCTGGGAACGTTCCACGCGCCAGGTTTTCGTCAGGGAATCGTTGGAAAGCGTCATCCCCTCGGCGTTTCCGCGTCCCTGCGGAAGGTCGAGCCCCCCGACCACCACGCGTTCGTCGCGAGAAACCTTGTCGAGCGCCGCGCGATAAAAATCGGCGCTTCGCGTGACGGTGACGCGGCAGCCCGCGCCCTCGGGGACAATGTCTGCGGAGGTGAACGTCGTACGGTTCGGTCCGTCGCCGACTTCAAAGGCGCGCCCTGCGGAAGCGGCCGGCCATGCGGTGTCCAGGCGCAGCGTCTTTTTCGCATGGTCCACCTCCGCGAGGCGTCCGGTGTGCGCGCGCTTGGCGACGGCCAGGCGAATCCCCGTCGCTTCGAGGAGGGTTCCGCCGGTGAGAGAGGCCTGGCGCACGCCGCGCGCGTCTCGGGAAAGAAACCCGAACTCGCCGGAAATTCGGCACGCGGCTTCGGGGATCTTCCTTTCCTGCTCGGGGCGTCCGTCGGCGAAGCAGAGATCGGTGCGGCCACTCTGCGTTTTGACCTCGACGGCAACGGCGCGAAGGGCATCGATTTCATTGCGCTCGACCTCCAGAAGTTTTTCCGAGGCGAGGAAGCGCGTCCCCGCATACGGCTCGATGATCGCGGCAAAGGCCGATTCCAACGGGGCGTCCTTGGCCCGCCGTTGGAGCATGACGTTCGTGAAGCGATATTTCACGGGGGACTGGGCGGTCTCCTCCACGTCGGCCTTGAGCGCGCGCATCCCGCTCGCGCCAAGCAGCGCGAGACGGGTGAACTTGCGCGGACCGGAATCCGCGTAGTTCTTTTTGAGCATTTGCTGTTCGCTGCCGGCCTTGCCGTCGCGGGAGTAGCGCCACGTCGCTTCGAAGGTCGCGGGGCAATCGCCCGCCTCTTTGGTCGCGCCGGCCAACTCGAAGATTTTGAGATACTCGTTTTCGCTTTCCTGTCCTCGGGCCGGTCGGACATCGTTCACGGGCTTTGCGTTTGAAGCGTTCCATCGGAAGTCGTCCTGGACCATCGCGTGAAAACAGTAGGTGTGCAGGTGTCCCCCCGAAACGCGGAACACATCGAAGACGTAGGAGTTCGGCGTCGTCACCTCCTGGGGCAGCGCGCTTCCGGGGCGTTGCTGCTCCGCGGCGAGACGCTGCGATCCGCGCCCCTCATCTACGTCCAGGAGGGCGACCTGACGCTGAAAGAGCTTCGCGCCGCGCGGGGGGAGCGCGGACGCGAGGAGATAACGCGCTCCCTCCGCGTCGGAGAGGGTTCGAACGGTCGCCGGGCTCAAAAGCCCGTATTCGCCGCTGCTCAAGCCGTCCACTTCGACGGTGTTGTGGATGCGGGAAAAACGGTCGTTCGGCTTCGAATATCCCGAGCGTTGGCCGCCGTCCACGGTCATCGGCAACCCGTGGGCCACGATCTGCAGGTCCAACGTGTCGGCATGCGCATGCCCGTAGCCGACGCCCGCGCGAACATAGGCCGCGCGACGGAAACGGGGATCGTCGTGCCGCAGACCGGTTTCGAGCGCGCCGAACCAATTGGCGAGCACGCGCGAGCGCAGATCGAGCCAGGGGGCGCGCTTCACGGACGCGGCGGCCTCTTCGATCCGCTTCCATTCCGCGTCGTTTTCTCCTCTGCGTCCGTTCAAATGCGCGAGAATCCATGCGAAGCGGGGATTTTTCGACCAACGCCATCCCTGACGGGCTGCTTCCAGGAGTTCTTGCCCCAGGGTCGCGCCGGGAGATTTGTCGGGCCCGCACACATCCCCGATGCGCGCGAAATCTTGGCCCGCGATCGTGATTCCGAGCTGCCATTCGCAATGCGCGAGGGTTTTCGGGTAGAGGTCGGGATTTCCGAGGTCGAACTTGGGGTTTCCTCCCGCGCGGAGATACGGCTCCAACGCCGCCGCCATCCTGCGCCCCCCCTCCCCCTGGGCGTAGTAGGTCGAGCCGATATACTGCGCGCCCTCCTGGTCGCAGCCTGAGACCAGGAGATCGGGTACGCCCGCCGGCGCGAGAGGATAGATGAACGTTCGATCGAAGAGCCATTCCATCCAAGGGTCGGTCACGGAACGATCTCCGAGCGTGGCGGCGGCTTGGGCGATGCCCAGAGGATGTGTGTAGGTGTGATAACGGAGGATGCGCTTGGCCGTGGTCTGAACCAGATATTGGTCGAGGAGGCGGATCACGTCCTGCGAGGTCTTCACCCAGGGAATGAACCGATGGAGCGACTGGGCGAGTTCTTCGTTGCCCTGAATGAAATCGAAGAGTTGATCGTACACCGTCAGGGCGTCGAGATAGTTTTGATAATGGCTCCGCCACATCTGCTCCATCTCGCGCTGGCGACAGGCGACATCGCGTCCCATGAACGCCTCGGCCGCCAACGCGTGATTGATGGCGCTCCGGTTGTCGATGGCGGGAAGCTGGTACGCATACCGCACGAGATCCACCGCCGCGTCGCGCGCGAGGTCGCGATGGCCGGTCTGAAGCCAGGCTTTCACCGCGCCGGCCATGCAGGGCGCCGGGCGGATGCGCGCATGCGCCGCGCGCGCGATCGGCGCGAAGACGCGCCCTTTCGCGGAGTCTTTCGGATCGGGAAACAGAAGCCCCAAGCCGTCGTCTTTGTAGGGGTACGGATCCGGAAGAGGTTTCCCCGCCAGGAAATCGCCGAGGGAATACGCCAGACCAAGCTTCTTGTTGACGAGAAAGTCGTTCCATCGCGCGGGATTGAGGTCGAGGGTCCCCAAACCGGCGTTCAAGGGACCGAGTTCGCCCCCCGCATTTTCCCATTTCCCGAACTCCGCCTCGATCTGTTCGAGCGTTTGATCCGCGACCCCTTGGATGACGCCTCTCGGCAACGGCAAGTGAACAAAAAGCCCCTGGCGATTGAGCGGAGGCAACCACCTCCAAATCGCCTCGTCGCGCGCGAGACGCTGTTCCGGAGAGTAGGCGGGATACTGCGCGACGAGCTTGGCGGCGGAACTCGGGGCGCTCCGAATCTGGGCGAGATCTTCGTCCGTGGTCAGAGTGCGCCGCGTCTTGATCGCGCGGGGAACGGTGCCCGCCATCACGTCGTCGAGGCTGACGTGATGGACGAGGAGATCCACGCCGCTGGCCTTGTCCACGAACACCTCGGCGGCATAGACCCGCCGTTCCGGAGCATGAAAATACAGTTCCGCGACGCTGTAAAACTCGTCCACGTACCCGCACCGGATCCGCGAGGTGGAGGTCTCCCCTTTCCGCCCGTCGTTCACCCGCATGCCGATCACGAGAGGCGCGCGGAAATCGCGGAGTTTCGCCGTCTCCACGGCGCCGATGACGCGGACCGCGTAAAGCCCCGCGTCGAGCGTTCCCAAATCCAGACGGAACACGGGGCCGTTTGCGGCAAATCGCACCACGGGAACCGGCGCCAGCTTTTCGCCGGTCGCCGTCGCCCGCCCATTCTTCGGCTGCCGATACACGGGGGAGGCGTAGGTTTCGGATGTTGCGCCTTCGGCGCCCGGAATGTTCGGCGCCGTCCAAATGTTCAACTGGCTTTGCCGATCAAAAAAGCTCCGCACCTTGAGATACTTCATGAAGTAAGCGCGGAAATGTTCGACCGATCCCGGATACAGCTCGACCTCCGGCCCCGGGCCGGTGTTCTGCGACGAATCGGGGAGCTTGAGCCCCGCCAACGGCCCGCCGACCTCAAACTCCTCCGCGCCGCGGAGCGCGCCCGCCCCGCAGAGGCCCGCCAGAAGGATTGCGATCAGAACGCGGCGTCGCCGTCTCAACATGCCCGCACTTTCGCGAATCCCCAACGGCGAACTCAAGTTGGGAAAAGTGGTCAGAATCGTTTGCCAGAACGCGCGCCGCGCCGCGCAAAGCTCAACGCTCGATGCGCCCCGGCCTCGCGGCGTCATCGGAAAAGTTTCCGATTCCATCGAGGCCGAGCTCGCGGAGGCGCGACGGATCGCCGAGGCGAACGCCCTGGCGCAGGAGTTCCCGCTGAAGATCGCGCACGGGAAGCTCCTCGGACGGGAGTCCCCGCTGCGCGGCCAGGGCCGCCGCGGCGCCCGTCGCCTGCCCGAAAACCATGCACCCGCTCATCCCCCGGAAGAGGCGATAGTTGCCGCCGTCGGTATTCACCGATTTGCCGCTCCCGACGAGAAGCCGGCTCGCGTTCACGGGAACACACACGCCGAACGGAATTTCCGCGGTGCGGTTGGTCGCGGGGCCGAACCCGGAGCGGTCGTGGATGTTCACCGGAGGGGTTGCGATCACGTCGTCGCATTTCCACTTCGTTCCGCCTTCGCGGTAGGCGGGGATCGTGAGCTTGGATCGCCCAACGATGTGGCGGCCTCCCCGCAGGCCCAGGGCCGCGCCCAGGTGCTCCAGCCGGGACTTCTCGAATCCCGGGATCTGGCGCTTCATGAAATCCGCCGCGTAATAACAGAGGCGCTGCGCATGCGTCTCGAAACGCGAAAGCTCGCCGACGTCGATCCGATCGAAGCAGTAGTAGCCCGTGTTGATCACCAGGGTTCCATCTTGACGGCTCGTGTACATGCCGAAGGCGTCGATGTTCTCGGCGAGCCCCCACCAGGGGCGGTTGCCGTACTGGTCCCGGCGCAACTCGCCGTAGGCGCCGCCGGCGATTTGCTCCCGCAGCCAGCGCCACTTCGGCCCGGAGTGATGCCCGAAGAAAAAAACGCGTTCCTCCCTCCAGCTTCGGACGAGCGAATGAAGGTTCGCCACGCCATCCACATTTTGCGGAAAACCTGCTTCATCCTCGGCAAGGAAACGGAGGAAACGCTCCAGGTCCACGCCGGCGAGCTTGAAGAGGAGCGACGAACTCGCGCGGTGCTCGCGCACTTCCACGCCGGCCCGCCAGGCGAGATCGGCTTCGCCGGTGCAATCCACGGTATTCTTCGCCAGGACGGCGATCCGCCCCGATTTTCCCTCGAGGAAACAGCCCTTGACGCTGCGCCCCTCCATGAACGGACGGCAGGCCAGCGCGTGGGTCAGGATCCGGACGCCGGCTTCTTCGAGCATCTCGATCAGCGCCACCTTGAGCCGCTCGGAATCCATCGGAATCGCCTTGAGCCGCCGCCAGCCCTCCGGCGCGGCGCCCGCCGTAACGAGGCGTTCCACCACTTCGGCGGCAATGCCGTAGATCGTCTGGGATCCGTCGGCGACCACATAATGATTGCCGATGCTCGCCATCATCGTGGCGGTGGAAACTCCCCCGAGGAATCCTTCGCGTTCGGTGAGGAGCGTTGTCGCGCCGGCGCGCGCTGCGGCAAGCGCCGCGGCGCATCCTGCCAGCCCTCCTCCGGCGACCAACACATCCACCTCGGCAAAGACGGGGACTTCGCCGGCGGGTTCGTGGAGGAGACGCGGCGGAGTCATGGAGGTCGCGGGAGAAGTCGAAACGTCGGCGGCCTTACAAAGGCGCGGGAAACCCTTGCATCGTTTGATCGCGGAGGCGAGTCCTCTCATGCTGGCCAGAAGAGTTGGCCGCGGAGAGCGGCGCGTGCGCGCCACGAGGCGTGAGACGCGAGACGTTTCAATGGGGCCGCGGCTCGTGAGCCGCGGAAAGGAGGCCTTGACGTAGGGTGCCCCAAAATCCACGGATCAACTCAATTTTCAGACGGATGTTCCCCTATTTTCGGAAGTTTTCTTGGGTATTTTCCCTGTTATTTTGTGTCGATAAAATGTTGTCACTAATCTATTCATTTTGTTCTTGCGTG
>JABWAM010000150.1 GCA_013360985.1 Verrucomicrobiia bacterium
CGACGCGCAGTGATGCGCGGCGGCGACGCGGCCCGCCGGAGCTTCGGCCGCCCGTCAGCGCCCCGAACCGTGTTCTTTTTTGAGCTTTCGCGCGCCGCGGCGATTGCGGGAGAGGGAGCGCCCCTTGCGGCGGCGAAGTTCCGTGGAGAGTTTTTCGGTGACGGCGTCGATCGCCGCGTAGAGATCGTAGTCGCGCGTCTCGGCGTGGATATCCGGGCCGGGCAACGCGAGATGGACTTTGACGAGGAAGCGGTGGCGCATGCCGCGGCTCTCTGCGTGGCCGAGGGCCACATGGGCGCCGATGATCTCGTGGGTGTGCTCTTCGAGGTTGCTGATGCGCGTGGCGATGTAGCCGTGAATGGCGGCGGTGAGACGAATGTTTCGCGGGCTGATGTGGATTTGCATGAGGCGAAGAGGGGTGAGGGGTTGGGGGGGTGATGCCGAAGCGTCAGGCGTTGGGAAAAGAGATCAAGGGCACGCGTCGAGGATTTGGTCCGCCTTTTCTGGCGTGACGTTTTCGTGGAGCGTGTCGTTGACCATCAGCACCGGCGCGCAATTGCAGGAGGCGAGACACTCGACTTCCGAGACGGTGAAACGCCCGTCGGGCGTGATCTCGTCGAGTCCGACGCCCAGTTTGCGGAGGAGATGGTCGCGGAGAGGTTCCGCGTCGCGCAGCGCGCAGGAGAGGGTGCGGCACACCTTGAGGTGATGTCGTCCGACGGGTTTTTGTCGGAACATGGGATAGAAGGTGACGAGTTCGAGGATCTGGACCGGTTTCAGGCCGAGGCGTTCGGCGGCCCATTCCATCGCTTCCTTCGAAATGAAGCCGTAGGTCTCCTGGATCAGGTGAAGGATCGGCATCGCGGCGGAGCGCGGTTCCGGATATTTTTCGACGATTTGCGCGGCTTGACGGTCGAGGCTGGAGAGGGGCGGAGGCATGGATCAGCGGGCGAGCGCTTCGGCCGCGCCGCTTTCGGCGGCTCGGAGAACGGCTTCGGTGACGCGAACGGCTTCGACGCCCGCGGCGCCGTCGGCCAGAGGTTGAGCGCGCGACGCGAGGCTGTCGAGAAAAGCCTTGAGCTCGACCTTGAGCGGTTCGGCGGACTCGACGGGAAGGATGGTGGCGCCCTCCTCGACGGCCTTCCAGGCGCGGCCTTCTTGGACGTGGCGGTTGGCGAAGAGCTTGAGTCGGTCCTGCTTCGCTCCGTAGTCGAGGAGCGCGGCGCCCTTCGTGCCGACGACGAGGACGTCGCGCGCCTTGAGCGGGGAAAAGTAGCCGCATTCGATTTCGCCAAAAACTCCGTCGTAATCGAGCCAGACCCAGGCGTTGTCCTCCATGCCGCGCCCCAAGACATCGAGGAAACGCGCCCGCGCCACGCGAGGGGAACGCCCAAGGAGATGGGTGAAGAGGTCCACGAAATGGATGCCGTCGGCCAGCATGACGCCCGAGTCCATGCGGGGGCGTTTGAAGCCGCTGAAGTTCCCCTTGAGCCAGCGGATGTCCCCGAGGCGACCGGAGGCGAGGACGTCGCGCAGCGCGGCTGTCGCGGGATCGTAGCGGAAGATGTGGCCCACCTGGAGGATGCGTCCGGCGGCGGCGGCCCGGCGGACGAGGTCGTTCCCCTCAGAGGCCGTGAGGGTGATCGGCTTCTCGACGAAGACGTCTTTGCCGGCGGCAAAGGCTTCGGCGCAGAGCGCGTGATGGGTTTCGGCGGGAGTGACGACATCCACCGCGTCCACGCGTTCGAGAAATTCTTTCGCGGAACAGCCGAGGCGCGCGCGAGGAACGCCAGCCTCGGCGCATTTCTCCAGAGTTTTTTCGTTCGCATCGGCGACCCAGAGTTCCACGCCCAAGGCGAGCCAGGTCCGGAGGTGGTTGGCGCCCCAGCGTCCCGCGCCGATGAGAAGGATTTTTGCGGCCATGAGCAGTCCTCGATTCAATCCTCGGAACGATCCGGAAATCAAGCGGGAAGGGCGCTCTTCAATCTCCGCGGAAGGCGTGGAGGGGTCCATCCTCGGTCGAGGAACATGCGACGCCCTCGCAACATTTTGAGCTCAGGCCGCTGCCGCGGCGCCGCCGGCGGCGGCGCCCTCCCTCGCTTCGCGACCGAGCGGATTTTTCCCAAGCACGGACGGGGAAAAGGGAGGACGAGGCCGCCGGCCGAGCCGTCGCACCCTTCTTATGGGGAGTCTGGAATCTCGACACGACCCACCCCTCCGATCCTCCATGGATGATGATGAGGGTTGCCCTCTGAAAATCGAGCTGATCCGTGGATTTGGGGCGCTCTTCAATCTCCGCGGAAGGCGGAGGGAAGGCCCATCCGACGCGGAGAAGCGCGCCGTCCCGCCGCCGCTCTCGTCATGGTCGGGACGTCATGTCGTCTGCCATTCCGTCCGTTCTGGGGATCTGGGGAGGGTCGCGCGACTGCGGGTCGTTCGCGAATCCGGGCTTTCTTTGCCGAGGAAACTCCGCAAAATGCCGCGATGATCTATCGCGTCGCGCGGGCTTCGACGTCGTCGGTTTTCGACGCGGATTGGCGCAGGCCGGTTTGGGCCGCGGCGGAAACGTTGGAGTTGAAACATCACATGGGCGAACGCCCGGCGCATTTTCCCAAGACGCAGGCGCGGCTGGTTTACGACGCGGAGGCGATCCAGGGGATCTTTCGCGTCGAAGACCGCTGGGTTCGCGCCGTGGCGGAAAAGAATCAGGACAACGTTTGTCGCGACAGTTGCGTCGAGTTCTTTTTCACGACCGGCGCGGACCTCGGGCGCGGCTACTTCAACTTCGAGATCAACTGCGGCGGCGTGTTCCTCTTCCGGTGGCAGCGCGCGCAAGGAAGGGAAGCGCGCGCGCTGACCGAGGAGGAGTGCGGGCGGATCGCGGTGGTTTCCACGCTGCCGCGGCGCGTGACGCCGGAGATCGCGGCGCCGACGACCTGGCAGATCGCGTTCCGCGTTCCGTTCGACATTTTGGAAAGGTATTCGGAGGTCAGCCGTCCCGCGCGCGGCGCGACGTGGCGCGCCAACTTCTACAAGTGCGGGAGCGACACCTCGCGTCCGCATTGGCTGACTTGGGCGCCCGTAGACTTTCCGAAGCCGCAGTTTCATCTGCCGGAATTCTTCGGCGAGCTCGCGTTTGCGTGAGGGGGACAAAAAACCCCGCCCTGCCGTAGGAGGACGAGAACTTTGAACCCTGGGTTACAGGGTGGGTGACCGCCCCGGCGCATTCGACTTCCCGAGAAGGGCGTGTCGGTCGCGACAGGAGAGGGGTCCCCTTGTGCAAACTATCGGCTCAAAGAGTATCCGTCCGATTCACGAACAGGGCAGGGAAATGATAAAGAACAGGGGGCGATCACTCCCGAGTTTCCACTCCGAGATCGGCCTTGAGATCTGCGGTGATTCTCGCATGGATTTCGTTGACTTCAAGGTCTTTCAAGGTTTTTTCTCCGCTGCGATACATCATCGAGTAGGCGAGCGACTTCTTTCCCGCGCCGAGTTTTTCCGAGGTGAACACGTCGAAGAGGGTGAGGTTTTCCAAAAGGACTCCTTTCGGCGCCGCATGACGTTGGGCGAGGGCGCAAATCTTCTCGGCAATGGTTGCGTGGAGCATCGCGGCGGATGCGATCAGCGCGAGGTCGCGGCGAATGGCGGGAAACGCGGGCCAGGCGCAATATCGCGGCGGGCCGTCGGCTTCGCCTTGGAGCGAAGCGAGCGCGATTTCGGCGTAGAACGCGGACGCGGGGAGTTTTTGCGGGAGGAGCAAGCGCGCGGGGAGACGCCCGAAATGGCCTTCCGCCGTCGCGCCGCCCGATTGGAGCGTGGCGCCGAGGTCGAGGTGCGCGGGGAGTTGGCCCTCCGGATCCACGGTCAAGCCGCCGGGCACGCGGAGGATGCGCGCCATTTCATCAAGGATGCCTCGGAGATCGTGCGCGTCCCACGGGTGCATTTTGCCGCCATCCTCCCAGGAGGCGAGCGAGGGGCGGGCGCCGACGAGGAGGATGCCGAGCGCGGCGCGTTCGGAGGCCTGGCCGTTCGTCTCTCTGAAAATCTGGCCAATCTCGAAAAGGGAAACTCCGTGAGCGCCGCCGGCGAGGCTGCGCGCCGCGGCGTCGAGCAGGCCGCCGAGGAGGCTTGGGCGGAGGCAGTCCATTTCGCTGGAGAGCGGGTTGGCCAGCAGGAGGGGATCGAGGGAGCGATCGGGATGAATTTCCCGCGCGCGGTGCGAGGCGACCACCGAATACGTGATCGCCTCATTCAATCCGAGCGCGGTGAGAGCGTCGCGGACTCGGCCCGCGAACGTGAATGCGGCGCTTTCGTGCGCCGAGGAGAGCGGCGCGCGCGCGAGGCGTCCGGGGATGTTCCCGATTCCGTGCATGCGGACGACTTCTTCGATGAGATCGGCTTCGCGTTCGAGATCGGGGCGCCAGGAGGGAGGGGTTGCCCGGCAGGCGTCTCCGCGATCCTCCTCCGCGACCTCGCAGCCGAGGCGGCGGAGCGCGCCGACGGTTTCGGCGGCGGGAATGGATTTTCCGGCGAGGAGCGCCACGCGCGCGTGGCGGCAGGAGATCGAACGCCGCGCGGGCGACGGGGCGCGCGCATCCACGAGCGGGCCCTCGATGCGTCCGCCGCAGAGGTCGAGGATGAGGGCGGTCGCGCGAAGCGAAGCCCAGTCCGCCAACTCGGGATCCACGCCGCGTTCGAAGCGATAGGAAGAATCGGTGGAGACGGCGAGCGCCTTGGAGGCGCGGCGAATGGCCGCGGGCTGGAAGGTCGCCGATTCGAGAAGGAGGTTGACGGTATGGGGCGAAACGGCGGTCTCGCTCCCTCCGATGACGCCCGCCAGGGCAACGGGACGCTCGCGGTCGGCGATGACGAGCATCTCGGGTTTTAGCGCGCTCTCGATTTCGTCGAGGCGGCGGATTTTTTCGCCTTCGCGGGCGCCGCGCACGACGATCTCGCCGCCGCGGAGAAGATCGAGATCGAAGGCGTGCAGCGGTTGGCCGATTTCCAAGAGGACATAGTTGGTGATGTCCACCACGTTGGAGATCGCGCGGCGGCCGAGCGCCTCGATGCGGCGGCGGAGCCAGTCGGGACTCGGGCCAATTTTTATCCCGCGGATGACGCGCGCGGTGTAACGCGGACAGCGGAGGGAGTCCTCGACGCGAACAGGGAAGGCCGCCGAGAGAGGATCGACCTCGCGAAGCGCGCGCTCGTGCTCGCGCGGAAGGAGGCGCCGCGGATCGGGCGGAGGCAGCCCCGCGAGCGCGGCGAGTTCGCGCGCCATGCCGAGGTGGCTGAGTAGGTCCGGGCGATTCGGCGTGATTTCCAGATCGAGCAGGACGTCGTGGAGCCCCAGGAATTCCGCGAGAGGTTTTCCCACGGGCGCGTCGGCGGAGAGGATCATCAGCCCTTGCGCTTCCTCGGAAAGCCCGAGCTCCTTCGGCGAACACAGCATCCCTTCGGAGTCCACGCCGCGCAGTTTGGTTCGGGCGATCTCCATTCCGTTGGGGAGCTTCGCGCCCGGCTGGGCGAGGGGAACCTTGTCGCCGACTCGATAGTTTTTCGCGCCGCAGACGATCTGGGCTTTCCCCGCGCCGGTTTCGACTTCGCAAACCGAGAGGCGATCCGCGTTGGGATGTTTCTGAGAAGCGAGAATTCGCGCGACGATCACGCGGTCGAGCCCCTGCCCTTGGGGCGCGACGCCTTCGACCTCGACGCCTCCCATGGTGAGGCGCTCGACAATTTCCTCGGCGCTCCAGGACACGGGAGCGAACTCTTTGATCCAGTTGAGGGAAAATCTCATCGGCGTCGTCGCGGCACGCTACGGAAAACCTTGGATGAGGTCAACGGTCCTCGATGGACCCCCAATCCCCGCGTAAGGCATAGGGAAACCCATCCTCGATCGAGAAATGCGTGACGCTTCTACAACATTTTGTGGTGAAGCCGCTGCTGCGGCGTCGCCGCCGGCGGCGCCCTCCCTCGCTTCGCGATCGAGCGGATTTTCTTCAAGCGCGAACCGTGGAAGGTAGGGCGAGGCCGC
>JABWAM010000151.1 GCA_013360985.1 Verrucomicrobiia bacterium
CCCGCGCCGCGGCCGCCGGCGACCAGCGGCGATGCACGGCGAGCCACTTGCGCGATTGCGCCGGCGTTTCATACAGCAGGCGCGGCGCGAGGATCTTCCGTCGGAACGCGGCGCGCAGGAGGCGGACGCGATCGGTCGGCCAGCGGGGAGGGATCAGGGCACGCGACACGCAAGACATCCAAGCCGAAGCCCTCGGCATCGCCAAGCTTTGCAACGGGCGAATCCTTCTTCGGCGTGAATCGTGAAAAGGGCGGACGAGGCCAACGGCGTCGTACCGCCTTTGACGCGCGGAGTTGCGCTCGCATCTTTCACAGCTTTCCGACGGCGCAAGATGCGCCTTCCTGCCTTTGGGGGAACAGGCGGTCCCTCGAAAGGCAAGGCGGGGCGCAATCCGATTCGTGCTTGCGCAATCCCTCGGGATACGACACCTTCCGCCGTCGCAAGCCCTCTCACGGCATCATTTTTCATGAGCAAGATCACGCTTCCCAAGGTTTTCGTCAGCAAGTATCCGCACAAGTTCGCGAAGGGCGGAAAAACTCAATACCTCCGTGGGAAACGCATCTTGCCGAAACCGATCACAGGGAAGGAAAAGCTTCCCGAACTCATCGACCGGGCGTTCCTCGCCTACAACGCCGCGCGCCTCCACGAAGCCTGCCAGCTCTTCACGGAACGGATGCTTGCGGATCAGGAGACGACCATCGGGATGAGCGTCGCGGGCGCGCTGACGCCCGCGGGGATGGGCGCTTCCTCGCTGATTCCTCTCGTGAAGGCGGGTTTCGTGGATTGGATCGTCGCCACTGGCGCGAACCTTTACCACGACATGCACCACGCGATGAACCTTCCGCTCTGGAAGGGCACGCCGCATTTGCGCGACGTCGCGCTCCGCAAATACGGCATCGTGCGCATCTACGACATCCTCCTCGATTACAACGATGTGCTCATGCGCACGGACGAAACGCTGTGCAAGGTACTCCGACAGCCGGAGTTCCAGAGAGAGATGGGAACCGCGGAGCTGCACTATCATCTCGGGAAATACTGCGCGGAGTTCGAGCGCCAAACCGGCTTGAAGGACGCCTCGCTCCTCGCGGCCGCCTACCGCGCCGGAGTCCCCTGCTTCACTTCTTCGCCCGGAGATTCGACCATCGGGATGAACGTGGCGGGAATCGAACTCGGCGGCAGCAAGCTCCGAATCAATCCGAGCATTGATGTCAACGAAAGCACGGCGATCGTGCTCGACGCGCAGCGGCGCGGCAAGAAAACGGGGGCGCTCATGTTGGGCGGCGGCTCGCCGAAAAACTTCCTACTCCAAACCGAGCCCCAAATCCAAGAGGTGCTGCGGATCAAAGACGCGGGGCACGACTTCTTCATCCAGTTCACCGACGCGCGTCCCGACACGGGCGGCCTCTCCGGAGCGACGCCCGCCGAAGCGGTGAGCTGGGGCAAGGTGGATCCGCTCAAGCTGCCCGACGCGGTGGTTTGCTACGGCGATTCGACGATCTATCTGCCGCTGCTGACGCATTACGCGATGGCCCGGTGCAAGCCGCGCAAGCTCAAGCGCCTCTACGACCGCCGCGGGCAGCTCCTCGATCTGATCCGTCGGGTGTATCTCAAGAACAACTAACTCGCGTGCTTCACAACGTCCTCGTGGCGAGCCATGTGTCTCGTTATCCGCCTCTTGGGTGAGGCGGGAAGCGAGGCAGGATGGGGCTGCCCCGAAACGCCTTGGAGACCAAGGTGTTTTCAGGATTTCGCTGGAGATTTTACCTTGAGGAATGGGAAAAGACCCGGACTGATCGTTGACGAAATCCTGGACATCACCGTCGCTGACGCGTGCGTTCGGAAGATCGATCGCCCGAGGAGGGTGCGTCCTTCCGAGGCGGGGCGCAAAGAAGAGATTGGCCGAAATGCCTGACGGTCGTATAACGCCCCGAGGATGCCCTCTCGAAGCGAACTGAAACGTCTCGCGCGCCACAACGGCACGCCGCTGTTCATCGTGGATCACGACGAACTCCGTCGCCGTTACGCGCTCTTCCGCAAGCACCTGCCGCGCGTCCAAGTGTATTACGCGGTGAAGGCAAATCCCGATCCAGCGATCGTGCGCACGCTCTTCCGCGAAGGGGCGAGCTTCGATGTCGCCTCCTTCCCCGAGTTTATGATCGTCCACGACAATATTCGCGCTTTGCCGCCGAAGCCGCGCCAGCAATGGATCTGGGACAAGATCATCTACGCCAACCCCATCAAGGACAAGGACACGCTCCGGAGGCTCGATCGCTACCGTCCTTTAGTCACCTACGACAATGTTGACGAAGTGGAAAAAATCAAGCGCTACGCGCCGCGCGCGGGGCTCGTCCTCCGTGTGAGCGTTCCGAACACAGGATCGGTTGTGGAGCTCTCCTCGAAATTTGGAGCGTCTCCCGGCGAAGCGGTGGACCTCATCGAAGCGGCATTCAGCGCCGGGCTCGTCGTCGAGGGCATCAGTTTCCACGTCGGGAGTCAGTGCACCAATTTCCAAAACTACGTCCAAGCGCTCGAAGTTGCCAACAGCCTGTTCAAGGAGGCCTGGTCGCGCGGGCATCCACAAGTCCGCGTTCTCGATATCGGCGGCGGATTCCCCGCGCCCTACGATCTCCGTGTGAAGCCGTTCGAGGACCTCGCCCGGATGCTCAACGCCGAATTCGATCGTCTCTTTCCCAGCGACATGGAAATCCTCGCCGAACCTGGGCGTTTCCTCGTGGCGACCGCCGGCACGCTCGTCGCCGAGGTTATCGGCAAAGCGGTGCGCGGCGGCAAGCGTTGCTATTACATCAACGACGGAATCTACGGGACGTTTTCAGGCGTGCTTTTCGATCATATTCCGTATCGCTTGAAATCCTTCCGCTTGGGAAAGGAGGAGATCTGCGCGGTCTTCGGTCCGACCTGTGACGCGCTCGACACGATTTCCGTAGCGGAGAGTTTGCCCGAGCTCGAGATCGGCGACCTCGTCTACAGCGAAAACATCGGCGCTTACAGCCACGCCTCCTCCACATGGTTCAACGGTTTTCCGCCGGCAAAAGCGATCCACATCAACCGCAGGGCGAAGTTGGGAAGATGACGGCCTTCTGCCCTGGCTGCGAAAGCTAAGGCGATGCTCTGTCGTTTGTTGCGCCTTCCGCTCTCTTCGCGAGGAGCGCCTTTGATTCTCCGGCCGTCCGCTTCAACCATTCCCGAAAGACAAGGAGACTCGGCCTCGCATCCTGCCTCATCCAAGAGGCGGGAGGAGGAGGCATACGTTTTCCCACAGGAAAAGTGTGAAATATGCGGACGGCGGCCTGTCTTATGAGGCGCCTTTGATTTCGGGCTCTCCACTGCCAGCGATCACTTTAAAACCGGCCACCCGAGGCGGGGTGGGATGGCGATGGGTTGAGTGTGGTTGATAGACGCGTCGAGGCGCGCGGGTCAAGGTTTGGTTCGCTGGAAGCTCCTGCCCCCCTCTCTTGAGGCGGGGGGCAGGAGCGTCCTGCCAGCGGCATTCTTTCGGGGTGCGGGGGGGGTGAGCAGGCGGCGTGACAGCCCGGAGGGCTGGCGCGACGGCTGCGGGTCAGGAGGGAGGGTTTTTGTCGGAGCGGTGGTTGAGGCGGTAGCTTCTGCCCTTGAAGGGGATGACGCGTGCGTGGTGGAGGAAGCGGTCAAGGATGGCGGTCGCCGAGGGCACGTCGCCGATGAGCTTGCCCCATTCCTCGATGGGGCGGTTGGAGGTCATGAGGGTGGAGCGTTTTTCATAGCGGCGCATGATGATCTCGAAGAGGTACTCGCCCGATTTCGGGGGGAGCTGCTTGAGGCCCATGTCATCGATGATGAGCAGGTCGGGTTTGAGGTAGGCGTTGAGGGCGCGGGCGTCGCCCTGGAGGTTCTGGTTCTGGAAGAGGTCGCGCACGAGGTCGAAGATGGAGCGGTAGAGCACGAGGGAGCCGGCGCGGATGGCGGCCATGCCGATGGCCTGGGCGAGGTGGCTCTTGCCGGTGCCCGGCGGGCCGATGAAGAGCACGTCGAGCGCCTTGCGGATGAACTCTCCGGTGGCCAGCTCGAAGATCTCCTTTCTGGGGATGGAGGGGTTGAAGTTCCAGTCGAAGTCTTCGAGGGAGCGTCGGTCGCGGAAGCAGGCCTGTTTGCCGCGGCGCTCGACGAGGCGCTCCTCGCGGACGTTGAGTTCATCCTGGAAGAGGAGTTCGAGGAACTCCTCGTGGGCGAGGCTGGAGGCGCGGGCCTCCTGGAGGCGGACCTCCAGGCTTCGGAGCAGGCCCGAGAGGCGGAGCTTTCGGGCGGACTTGGCGAGGGTTGGGTTCATGAGTGTTGTGGGATGGGGGGTTGGGGTGGTTCCTCGAAGAGGCCGGTCCCCAGCGCATAGGCGTCCATGTCGCGGATGAGCGGGTGGCTTTCGAGGAAGTCGAAGTTCTGGGGCTGGATCTGTGGCTGAAGGAGCCAGCCGCGCAGCTCGCGCAGACGCCACTGGCCGCAGAGCAGGGCCTTCTCGCAGGCCGCGTCCAGGCTCGCAGCCTCGTGGCGGCGCGAGAGGCCCACCAAGCCCTGCACCACGCGCAGGCCCAGGAGGCCCCGCTGCTCGAGGATCGCCTCCGCCCAACCCTGCGCGTGAGGCCCCAGCCGCGCCGCCTTCTCGATCCAGTAGCGCTGGCTCTCTTCCAACGTGGGTTGTGGCCTTCCTTGGAGGCCCAGCGCCCGCGAGAACGTCCCGGCAGCGAGCTTCGCATGCGTGGCGATCGTCTCCCGACGCGCGTTGAACACCCGCACCATCCGCGCATCCCACTGCGCCCAGACCCGCCGGCCGATGTACTCACAGGGCACCTCGTAATAGGCGCGATCCACCTCCACGAAGCTATCGCGGTGCACCTGCCGCGGACCTTCCCGATCGCACGGGAACAACGAGTCCGGCAGCGGCTTGAGCCGCGGCCGCTCCACTTCCAAAAAGTGCCGGCGCACCTGCTGGCGCGTCGTGCCGTGGATCCGCAGGTCGGCCACCCCCGCCTCCCACTGCCGCAGATGCTCGTTGAGCGCCGCCAGACTTGTGAACTTCCGCCCCTTCAGGGCGTTGCCCTCCACGTAGCCCACCGCGTTCTCCACCTTCCCCTTGTGCTCGGGCCGACGCGGACGCGTCGGCAACAGCACCGTCCCGTAATGCTGGGCGAACGCCGCAAGCTTCGGGTTGAGCTCCGGATCGTACCAGTCGGCATGCAGCACCCCGGCCTTGAGGTTGTCCAGGTTCACTGTCGCCGGGACTCCCCCGAACGCACGGAACCCGTTCTCCAAGGCGCGCAACAAGCTCTCCGTGTCCTGCCTCAGCACCGCTTCGGAGTACGCCTTGCGCGAGTGCGACAGCACCATCCGCAGCACGTGCGCCTTCCGCCGCCGCCCCGTCTCGTCCACCAGCCACCACCCCGTGCAGAAGTCCACCTGCACCTCCTCCCCGGGCAGACACTCCATCCGCCACACCCGATGCGGCGCGCTCGCCTTCAACCGCTGCACGTAGCGCCGCACCGACTGGGGCGACCCCGCGAACCCCCGCTCCCCCACCAGGTCCTGCCAGATCCGCTGCGCGTTCAGACCCAACTCCACCCGCTCCAAGATCCACTCCCCATGCCCCTCACACGCGCTCCGCCCCCTCCCAGAGACGGTGGTCACTTTGGCCGGCTTTGAAACCCCGGCCACCTCCATCTCCGAGACGTACAGGTTTACCGTCCCGCGGTGGACCCCAAGCTCCCGCGCGATCCGCCGCCGAGACCAGCCCCGGCGGTAAAGTCCTGCAATCGAGTCGCGTACGTGCATCTTGAGGTGGTTGGCCATCCCCGAATCCTTCCAGAGGACCCGAGGAGTCCCACCTCAAAGTGGCCGGTTTTCAACTGATCACGAGTGGCCGGTTTTGACTGATCGCCGACACCAGGGCGGCAGTGGTCAGACGATGGCGACAGAAGGTGAGGATGTTGTCCAGATGGCGTTCGAACATGTCGGCGACCTTCATCATGGGGCGAAGCTTGGTCCGAGCGACCCTCACCGAGCGGTAGCTCCAGAGGTGGCGGATGGTTTCCTTCATGGCCCAAGCCTTGGAGGTCATGAGGTTGGCGGTCTTGATGGCTTGGAAGTCGTGCTTTTGCTCGGGCGTCCAGTCGGACGGATTCTTGAGCCAGAGGTACTTGGTCGCCTTGAGCAGATCGAAGCCCTCTTCCTGCAGCTGGCGGTGTTCCTGCTTGCGCACGGTGTTGAGCCCTTCCTGAACGTGTCTCATCAGGTGAAAACGATCGTGAACGATCTTCGCAATGGCCCCGGGCACGTGCGCCACGGTCGCTTCCCAGTAGGGACGGTGGAGATCCATGGCGATCGCCTCCACTTCCGCCAGGCGCTCCGGCCTCTGCGCCTTCCAAAAGCTCGCCAGCGATTCGGTGTCCCGCCCCTCGGTGATGTGCTCCACCTTCGCGCCTCCTTCCCCACTCGTGTTGGCCACCAACGTCAGGTCGTCGTGCCCCTTGCGAAACGCCTTCTCGTCCACCAAGACCTGCTTCAACGGCGCCTGACGCCGCTGTTCCAAACCGCGCGCGACGGCCCGCTCCGCAATCGCCCAGGCGCCCTCCCAACTGATCCTCAGCGCCGTCGCCGCCGCCGTCACATCCGAGTCCTTCAAAAGCATGATCGCCAGCGCTTCGAACATCAGCGTCCAACGGCTGCCCTTCTCCGCCCACGGCACCTCCACATCCAGAACCCCGTGCTCAGCGCACTCCACCCGCGGAAAGCGCCCCTCCAAAATCGTCTTCATCTGGCAGGTGTCCAGATGTCGCCACCGCCGATCCCGATGATCGTAGAGCGGCATCCGCTTCCCACACTCGGGGCACACAAACCGGCTCCCTTCTCGATAGCGCACCACCACACGCACCTCCTTCTCCGCGGTCTTCAGGTTCACCGCATCAACCATCCACGGGCTCTTCAGCCCAAGAATGCCTTCGTAGAGTTCTTTGCTTGTCATCATCCCGCAACCATGCCATCTTCAGCCTCGGTTCGCCCACACAGAACCGGGGAGAGCC
>JABWAM010000152.1 GCA_013360985.1 Verrucomicrobiia bacterium
CGGCCAGCGCCTCCCGCGCCGCTCGCGGTGCGCCCTGCGTCAGCGCGGCGCAACCGACGCGGCGCCGATCTCAGCCGTTCTTCGATTTCTTCTTCGAAGGGGCGGAAGATTTCGGCCGCGCCGTCGACGACTTTTTCGGAATGAGAAGAGTCTGACCCGCCTTCAATTCGTTGGACTTGAGTTGATTCGCCTCCTTGATTTGAGCGACCGTCACGCCATAGGCCTCCGCGATTGCGGCAAGATATTCGCCCTTTTTGACGACGTGTTCATAGGCTTCCTCGAAGACCGGTTTGGGCGGCGGCACGGACTTCGAGGATTCGACGGCCATCGTTTTACGGAAGGTGGCAAGTTCTTTCGACACCTCTTCGACGATCGTCTTGCGATTTTGTTCGCGCGCCGCATCCAGCTTTTGGATCAGTCCTTCCAACCGCGCAATCTCCTTGCGGAGCGTTTCATTCTCGGATTTTAGGCGCGCCAGGTCGCCTTTGAACGCGGCGGCATCCTCCTGAGCGGCGCGGACATCGTTGGAAAACTGGCCAAGCTTCTCCTGCAGCGCCCGAAGATCCTCGCGCTGGCGCGCCATTTCGCGCGCCGCGCTCTCCTGCGCGCAGCACGGCAGCACGATCAGCCATCCGAGAACCAGGGGAAGCATGATTGACGCGCGCATGCGCGGATGGTAGACGAAGCTTGAAACGAAAGACAAGGGGAACGCACTTCTCTTCTCGCACGAGATTTTGGAAATCCTGCAACCCACAAGGGATCTCGGTGTTCGATCGTCACGGATCGTTTCGCCTCGTTTTACGCAATGAAACGCCTTCCTCATTCGGCCTTCATCTCGGCCCTTCTTTCTTTTCCCGCGCTCCTTGCGGTCGCCGGACCGTCGCTTCCCGAAGGTTTCAATGAAGAGAAGCTGCGGCAAGTCGTCAAGGCCGTCGCCCCTCCCTCCTTCGACGTCCGCTTCATCGCGATCAAGGCCTCCGCCATGCGCAGCGACACGGGCGAAGCCCGCGGGACGCTTACGGCCAATCTGACCGAAGATCTTTATGAGGATGCGGGAGCGGACCTGCTCGGCCCAGACGTGGACGGCGTTGCTCGCCCGACCGTCCTTCGCAAGACCTATCGCAAACGGGAAATCCTGGAACTGCCGATCCGCTTTTCCTTCGCGAAAATTTCCGGCGAATGGACGATCCACGAGTGGGCGACGCAACCCTCCTTTCAAACTCTCGGCGCGCCGCTCGGCGATTTTCCGTCCGGGGCGGTGATCGCCGGCGCCACGCAAGGAGACGCGGCGGTCCGCGCTTACCAGACTGCGGCGAAGAAGGCTTCCGCCGCGAGAAACGCTCCCGCCTCTGTGTCAACGTCGTCTGAGGAACGGGCGGCAAAGAGCCGGGAGGAAGCGAAGGAACGCGAGGAAGCGCGGCGCGCGGCAACCGAAAAGAAGGCTCGAGACGCCAAACAGGCCGCGGAAGAGAAAGCCGAAGCCGCGCGCGCGGAAGCCCAACGCGATCTCGAAACCCTTCAGACCGCTTGCACTCCGCCCCGGCGCTACACGGGAACGATCACCGACCGCGACGGCGCGCACGAGGTCGATCTCGTCTTCAATCACATCGAACGCGCCGGCGATCTCGTCCGCGCGGAGCTTCTCGACCGAAACTCCTCCATGCGGCGGAAGCCTCTCTCCGGGGCGATCCGCGCCAACAAGCTTCTGGCCACCCATTACGAAGTGGTGCTCGTCGGCGTCAGCGATGGATCGACCCGCAGCGCGCTGACCCGCTCCTCGCAAATCAAGGCTTCGGGCATCCAAACGACGCTGATCTTGACTCCGGACCGCGAAGGAAACCTCGTCGGAAACTATTCGTTCCGCACGTTTGTCGCCGGACAAACGACTTCGACCTTCCGTCCGACCCCGCTGACCAACCAGGAGACCTTCTCCATCCGCTTCCGCCCGTCGCTCTGATTCGCGGGCGGATCCTTCCGTAAGAATCCGATTCCATCGTTCGTGAGCGGCCTTCAAGGACCGCAATCTCGATGGGGCCAAGGAATCCCCGTTATGCGGTTGTCTTGGGCTGTCTTCGTCACGCGCCTCGCGTAGACCCAAATCCCCGCGTAAGGCGTGGAGGAGTCCATTCTCGGTCGAGGAACATGCGACGCCCTCGCAACATTTTGGACTCAAGCCGCGGCCGCAGCGCCGCCGGCGGCGGCGCCCTCCCTCGCTTCGCGGCCGAGCGGATTTTTCCCAAGCACGGACGGGGGAAAGGGAGGGCGAGGCCGACAGCCGAGCCGTCGCACCCTTCGTGTGGGGAGTCTGGAATCTCGACACGACTCACCTCTCCGATCCTCCATGGATGATGAGGAGGGTTGCTCTCTGAAAATCGAACTGATCCGTGGATTTGGGGTAGAATCTTCGTCCTCATGCCTCCAGAACCGGTCCTTCAAGTCGTTCGCCTCACCGTCCAACGCGAGCGCAGTTTTCTGCTCCAAAACATCTCATGGACCGTTCGACGTGGCGAGCACTGGACCATTCTCGGCGCCAACGGATCGGGAAAAACTTCCCTCGTCCGCTGCTTGACCGGACACTTGGCCTTCAGCCGAGGCGAGGTGCGCGTGCTGGGGCAGCGGTTCGGGGAAACCGACTGGCGCGACCTCCGCCGTCGCATCGGGCTGGTGACCTCCGCCATCGAGCGTTCGATTCCCGAAGACGAGCCCGCGCTCGAAACCGTGATCAGCGGCGCGCGCGCCATGCTCGGGCTCTGGGGCCGCCATCGCCTCGGAGAACGCGCGCGCGCCGAATCCCTGTTGGGAAAGATCGGCCTGAAGCGGCTCGCGCGACGCCCTTGGGGATGGCTCTCGCAAGGAGAACGTCAGCGCACGCTGATCGCGCGGGCGTTGATGGCCCGCCCCGATCTGCTCATCCTCGATGAGCCGTGCGCGGGCCTCGATCCCGTCGCCCGCGCGCGTTTCCTCGACGAGATCGAACATCTCGCGCGCGCCCCGCGTTCGCCTGCGCTGGTGCTCGTGACGCATCACCTCGAAGAGATCACCCCCTCCTTTCGTCATGCGCTGCTCCTGCGCCAAGGGCGCGTCCTCGCCGCGGGGCGCCGTCCAGCCGTTGTCACCTCGCGGCTGCTCGCGAAGGCGTATGACGCGCGCATCCATCTCTACCGGAGCGGAGGGCGCGTCTTCTTCGAAGCCCTCCCGCCGAAATCGCGTCGCCTCGCCTGAGGAAGATTCCCGTCGCCGGGCTGCGTCACGCTTTCGAGAAAACGAGTTCCGACCCTTTGCCGGCGCGCGCGACAAGACGGTCGCCCTCCGTGAACTTCCCGTCGAGGAGATCGAGCGAAAGTTTGTCGAGCACTTCGCGCTGGATCGCGCGCTTGAGCGGGCGCGCCCCAAAAACAGGGTCGAACCCTTCCTTCGCCAAAAGCTCGCGCGCCGCGGGCTCGAACTCGATCTCCAGGCGCTGATCGCGCAGACGCTTCCGCACCCGCTCAAGCTGGAGGTCTACGATCTTTCCAATCTCCGCCTCGCGCAACGAACGGAAGACGACGATCTCGTCGAGGCGATTGAGAAATTCGGGGCGAAAGTGCCGGCGAAGCTCTTCAAGGACGCGCTTTTCCATCGCGCGGTAGGCCGGCGTTTCCGCATCGGTGGACGCCTTCCCGCCTGCGTGCTCGGCGAAGAACTCCTGAATGATCGGGCTGCCGATATTGGACGTCATCACCACGAGCGCGTTGCGAAAATCCACCGTGCGCCCCTGCCCGTCCGTAAGCCGCCCATCGTCAAGGAGCTGAAGGAGGGCGTTGAAAACCTCGGGATGCGCCTTCTCGATTTCGTCAAAAAGCACCACGGAGTACGGCTTCCGCCGCACCGCCTCAGTGAGTTGGCCGCCCTCCTCGTAGCCGACATACCCCGGCGGCGCGCCGATCAACCGCGCGACGGAATGCTTCTCGCCGTATTCGGACATGTCCACGCGCACCATCGCGTTTTCGTCGTCAAAGAGAAACTCGGCGACCGCCCGCGCCAGTTCGGTTTTTCCCACGCCGGTCGGCCCCATGAAAATGAACGAGCCGATGGGGCGATTCGGGTCCTGAAGCCCGGAACGCGACCGTCGGATCGCGTGGCTCACCGCGCGCACGGCGTGGTCCTGTCCGATCACGCGTTGATGCAGACGCGCTTCCATGCGCACCAGTTTCTGGCGTTCGCCCTCCAGCATGCGCGTCACCGGAATGCCGGTCCACGAGGCGACCACGCGGGCGATGTCCTGCTCTCCAACCTCCTCCTGGAGCATCCCCCCGCCCTGCGGGAGATCGGCTTGGCGTTTCATAGCCTTCGCGAGCCGTTTCTCGATCTCGGGAATTTGGCCGTGTTGAAGCTCCGCGGCCCGGGCCAAATCGCCCCGCCTCTTCGCCATCTCGAGATCTTCGCGCGCCTTCTCCGCTTCCGCCTTCAACGCCTGGCTCTCGGCGAGATGCTTCTTTTCCTTCTGCCATTGCGCCCGCAGACCGTCCGCTTTTTCCCGCAAATCGGCGACCTCGGCATGCAACCGTTTCAGCCGCTCGCGGCTCGCGGCGTCTTTCTCCTTCTTGAGCGCCTGCTCCTCGATCTGCAACTGCATCAAGCGTCGTTCGATTTCGTCAATCTCCGTCGGGACGCTATCGATCTCGATGCGGAGGCGCGAGGCGGCCTCGTCCACCAGATCCACCGCCTTGTCCGGAAGAAACCGTTCGCTGATGTAGCGATGGGAAAGCGTCGCCGCCGCGACGAGCGCCGAGTCGCTGATCCGCACTCCGTGGTGCGCTTCGTAACGTTCCTTCAACCCCCGAAGGATGGCCACCGTGTCCTCCACGGAAGGCTCGGCGACGAGGATCGGCTGAAACCGTCGCTCCAACGCCGCGTCTTTTTCGACGTATTTGCGGTACTCGTCGAGCGTCGTCGCCCCGATGCAGCGCAGGTCTCCGCGCGCAAGCTGGGGCTTGAGCAGGTTGGCGGCGTCCACCGCCCCTTCCGCTTTGCCCGCGCCGACCAAGGTGTGGAGCTCGTCCACAAACAGGATGATCCGTCCTTCCGAGGAGGCGACCTCCTTGAGAAAGGCCTTGAGGCGATCCTCAAATTCGCCTCGGTACTTCGCCCCAGCGATCATCGCGCCGAGGTCCATTGCCACGAGGCGTTTCCCCTTGAGCCCCTCGGGGACGTCCCCCGCCACGATCCTCCGCGCCAAACCTTCGACGATCGCGGTTTTGCCCACCCCCGGCTCGCCGATCAGCACGGGATTGTTTTTGGTGCGGCGCGACAGCACCTGCATCACCCGACGAATCTCGTTGTCGCGTCCAATGACCGGATCGATCTTTCCCTGCCGCGCGGCGTCGGTGAGGTCGCGTCCGTAGCGTTCGAGCGCCTGAAATTTCTCCTCCGGATTCTGATCGCTGACCTGCTGGTTTCCTCGGAGCTCCTGCAGCGCGCGGAGGAGCGAGCCTTTGTGGACGCCCATCCCCTTGAGCAGCGCGGCGGCATCCGACTTCCCGTGCTCGACGATGCCAAGCAAGAGGTGATCCGTGCTCACATATTTGTCGCGCAGCCGCTCGGCTTCCTTCTGCGCCTGAAGCAGCGCCGCATGAGTTTCCCCCGAGAGCGCCGTCTGCGCCGCGGCGCCGGACGCCTGCGGCTTCCGATTGAGAGAGGCGTCCACCAGCGACTGGAGGCGCGCCACGTCGGCGCCCAGCTTCTGCAGCAAAGGCCGCACCAAACCATCCTCCTGCTTGAGCAGCGCGCAAAGGAGATGCTCCGGCGCCAACTCGGCGTGTCCCTGCGCCTCGGCCTCGCGCTGGGCTTCCTGCAAGGCTTCCTGCGCCTTGACGGTCAACTGGTTGAATGGAAAAGCCATCATGCAGATCATCTATCCGTCGAAGACGGCTCTCAAGCCGCATCCGCGCGATTCGGATCATCCCTCCGCGGCCACGTCCGCGAGGGTGAACTTCTTTTCATAAAGCGCCTTGCCCACGATCACGCCTT
>JABWAM010000153.1 GCA_013360985.1 Verrucomicrobiia bacterium
GACTTCGGCGCGCATGCGCCAAACGCCCGGTCAGCGAGGAACATATTGACCGCATGGTCGACGCGCTCGCCGACGAACTGGAAGCGATGCATGCCGCAGAAATCCCCTCGCGCGTGATCGGTGAAAAGGCGCTGGCCCGGCTGCGCGCCGAAGACCAGGTCGCCGCGGTGCGCTACGCATCCGTCTTTCGACGATTCACTCAACCGGAAGACTTTCTCGCGGAAATTGGCGCGTTGCGCGCGACGTGACTCATGCGCCTCGCCCGTCATCTCCTCCCGCTGCGCCACGCCGACGGACGCCTGGAGCCCTTGGATATGGAAGCGTTGGTCACCTGGTTTTCCGGCGATCCGGAGATCGGCGGCGCCGCTCTGCCTCGCTGGGTGATCGAGACCGTGGCGGACACCCTGCTCAGTCATTACCACAAAACGCGCGTCAAACCGGAAATTGCCGCCGAGGAGGTTCTCGCTCTGGCAAAATGGTTGATCTTCGGCTACGCACGCGAATCAAAGCGCGCCCCGTCCCCCTCTCCGCCCCGTCAGCTCGATCTCTACGAACGCGTTCGCGCGACCGGCGCCTGTCTCGAACTGCAACTCCTGGCCGAAATCCGAAGTTTCCTCGCGCGCGCGCCCGACCATGCGCCCCGAGAATCGCCGCTGCGCCTCACGGGCGTCCGCCAGTGCGCCCAGCTTTTGGCAGGCACCCAGCGCTGGAGCGCGCGCTGCGAACGAATTCGCGAGGAACTCGTCGGCCGGATCCGGGACGAGGCGCGGCGCGCCGGGCGTCCAGGGCTCGCGCTGGCGATCCTCTCCTGACCGGAACGGCTACGCGCGTTCGAAAATCTGCACGCGCGTGTCGCCGAAGCCCAGCGAGCGGGATGCGCGAAAAAACGGCGAGGCGACTTCCGTGTCCTTCGCGAAGTGTTCGAGGAGGAACAGGCCTTCCGGCGCGAGAAGGCGCGGCAAGAGATCGGATTCGAGGAGGCGTCGCGTCCAGGAAAACGACGGACGCCCTCTTTCGCCCCTTGCCTCCTCGCGCGCTGCGTCGTTCGGCTTGAAATAGGGCGGATCCGCGAAGACGAGATCGAAGGCCGCTTCCTCGCGCGCGAGCATCTCGATCGCATGACGAACATCGTCGCGCAAGACGCGCGCCCGATCCGCCAACCGCGTCTTGCGAAGATTCTCCTCGACGAGCGCTGTCGCCCGACCGTCCTTCTCCACGAATACGGCGGAGGCCGCCCCGCGGCTGAGCGCCTCGATTCCGAAAGCGCCGGTTCCGGCAAAGAGATCGAGCGCGCGCGCGCCCGGTACGCGCGCCGCCAGACTCGAAAAGATCGCCTCCTTTACGCGTTCGGGCGTCGGACGCAGGCCCAGATGTTTGGGCGCTTTCAGGCCGTATCCCTTGGCCGATCCGGCGATGACGCGCATACGGAACGATCGACAAAAATTAGTCGTTTCGTCCGATATCCGGCATCTCCATGCCGAAGCGCGGCGGCGAAGATTCCGCGCGTGGGGAAACGGAACGCGACGCCGCGGGGACGCGGGGCTTGCGGGGCGCGCGCGGCGAACGACCTTTGCCCGGCACATAGCCCTGCCGCGGATGGTTCGGCTGGCCGGGATGCAGAAACGCCAGCCGTCCGTCTGCGAGAAGCCGTTTGATCACTGTGTTCTGCAAATAGATGTCGTCGCGCCGAAGGAGGCGCGACAGACTTTTCAGCGACTGCGGTTTCCATGCGCAGAGGCGCACCACGAGCCCTTCGAGATGGCGCGGAAGCAGCCGGCGTTCGATCGTCCGCAGCTCCGCTTCGAGATCCGACGGCATCCTCTCTCCCTCTCTCGACGGAGGCGGACTCTGGACGTCCGTCATTTCCTTCCCCGGAAGCTCAGGCTTGATCGAGCCAGCGCGCCAGATGCGCCATGCAGATCCGGCTCGAGGGCTCCGCGTTGGCCGAAAACCCGTAGCCGGCGGGGAGATGTTGTTCCTCCGCCGAAAGCGGTTTTTGCCGCCAGTGCGTCTCCAGCGAAGCCCAGCCCTGAAAACCCGCCTTGCGCAACTCGGCGATCTGGAGCGGATGATCCACTTCGCCCTGTCCCAACTCGACGCAATGCTCGGGAGGCTTACCGTTCACGCGGCGCGCGTCCTTGACGTGATAATGGATGACGCGCTTCGCGACGGCAGGATAGTCCTCGCGCACGACGTCGCCGCTGTCCGGCATGAAGACGATGTTGCAGGGATCCCAGACGACGCCGAGGTTCGGGCCATCGAGCAACGCGAGAAAATCCCGGGTCTCCGCGCCGCTCGCGACCATGGTTGTGTATTCATTTTCGATGCCAACGGTCACCTTCGCCTGACGCGCCAGATCGAGCAGCGCGGGGAACTGTTCCGCGGCGCGACGCAGGTCGTCGCGCGTCGAAGGCGTATGCTTCCGATGAAACGCGAAGACGCGAACGATCCCGCTCCCGAGCGCGTGCGCGGCGTCTAGGCTGCGCTTGAAAATATCCACGTGCGCGCGCACCTGAGCGGGCTGATCCACGTCGCACTTGAAGACCGGACTCGCGCAGCAGGGCAGCTTGAGCGCAGCCGCGTCGGCGCGCGCGCGGATTTGCTTGAGGTCGGCGGACGTCAAATCTTTGAAGGCGCGTCCGAACATGCTGCGGATTTCGAGCCCGTCGAGGCGGAAATCGCGCGCAAAGGCGATGATCCGGTCGAGCTCTTGGGAAACTTCGTCGGTGATGATGGCAAGGGGAAAAGATCGAGGCATGACGGCATCCTCCGTACCAGATGAGGAACCCCTTGGCAATGCCGTGGAACTTCGGCGAGATTTGCCTTTCCGTTGTTTCGCCGGAGATTTTCGCATGCTGACGCTCCTCCAAATCCCATGGTCTCCCTTCTGCATCACTCTGCGACGAATTCTGACGCAACACCGTATCCCGCACCGCGTGCGCGACATCCCGCCCTTCGGCGATCGCGCCGAAGTGGTCCGCGCCACACGCGGACTCGGGGCGACGGTTCCCTGCCTCCTCGACGGGCGGCGCGCCATTGTGGATACGAGCGATTTCGGCCAGGAAACCGCGCGTTACGTCGACGCGAAATATCGCCTCGGCCTGTTCCCGAAGGAACGCGAAGGCCATCAACTCCTCCTCGCGCGCTACATCGAGAGTGAACTCGAGGCGATCGGCTTCAAAGTCAACGACACCTATTTCATTCCGACGCTCCCTTTGCTGGAACGGACGAACGCCATCCGCTGGAAGGAACGCAAGTTCGGGCGCGGATGCGTCGCGCAATGGACGCGCGACCGCGCGAAACTCGCGGCCCAGATGGAGGACCTCCTCGCGCCGCTCGACAACATTCTCGCCTCCTCCCCTTTTCTCCTCGGCCCAAAACCTCTCTTCGTGGATTACGATCTCTACGGCATCCTCGGCAACTACCGTCATTCCGGCAACGTGCGCTTCCCCGCCCTGAAACATCTGCGCCGCTGGCACGCGGCGATGTGAGGCGGGCGCTCCGCGGCGTCACACGCTCCGAGCATACCTCCGCGATCGGACACCCGCCGAGGATCGTCGCGCGCCATGAACGGTCGCGGCGACCTTGAGGCGCAGGGCGTTGAGGCGGATGAAACCGGTCGCGTCGCCCTGATCGTAGGACTGCGTCGGATCCTCCTCCATCGTCGCGATATGCGGATTGTAGAGGCTGACGGGACTCTTGCGCCCTGCGACGATGAGGTTGCCCTTGTAAAGCTTCAGTCGCACCGTGCCGGTCACGTTCTTCTGGCTCTCCGCGACCAGGGCCTGGAGCGCCTCGCGTTCCGGTGAAAACCAGAATCCGTAGTACACGAGCTCGCTGTATTTCGGAATCAAAGAATCCCGCAGGCGCATCACCTCGCGATCCATGGTGAGCGACTCGATTTGGCGGTGCGCAAAGTGGAGGATCGCGCCGCCCGGCGTCTCGTAAACCCCGCGGCTCTTCATCCCGACGAAACGGTTTTCGACCAAGTCCACCCGCCCCACGCCGTGCTTGCCGCCGAGGCGGTTGAGCGTCCGCATCACGTTCGCGGGAGAGAGCGCGCGCCCGTTCACCGCCGCACAGTTTCCCTGAACAAAATCGAGGGTTACATACTCGGGGGCGTTCGGCGCTTCCTCCGGCGAAACTGAGAGCTTGTACATCCCTCGATGCGCCGCCGTAGAAACATCCATCCACGGATCCTCGAGGCTCCCCGCCTCGAAGCTGATGTGGAGAAGGTTGCGGTCGCTGGAGTAAGGCTTCTTCGCCGTCGCCTGCACGGGGATACCGTGCCGACGGCAGTAGTCCAACATCTGGGCGCGCCCGGGAAACTGCTTCCGAAAAGCCGCGTCGCGCCACGGGGCGATCACCCGGAGTTCCGGCGCGAGTGCGGCGGCGGTCAGCTCGAAGCGCACCTGATCGTTCCCTTTCCCTGTCGCGCCGTGAGCAATGGCATCGGCCTTCTCCTTCCTTGCGATCTCGACCATCCGCTTCGCGATGAGCGGACGGGCGATCGAGGTGCCGAGAAAGTATTGCCCTTCGTAGATCGCGCCCGCCTGGATCATCGGAAAAATGAAGTCCCGAGCGAACTCTTCGCAGAGGTCGTCCACGTAAAGCTTGGCCGCGCCCGTCGTGAGCGCTTTCGCGCGCAGACCGCGCAATTCCTCCTCCTGCCCAATGTCGGCGCAAAAGGCGATCACCGTCGCACTGTAGGTTTCCTTGATCCACGAGAGCAACACCGAGGTGTCGAGCCCTCCCGAATACGCGAGCACGATCTTCATGGCGCGCGATTCAACGACTCTCCTCGACGGACTTCAAGCCAATCCTCGGCTTCCCGCGCGACGAGGATGTTGAAGGAGTCGCGACATGCGGTTCGCGGATCTTGCCGGGTTTGTCGCGCGCGGGTCGACCGCCGGCGGCGCAGCGGCTTCCCGCAATCGGACGGACGCTCCCCGGTTCGTCACTCGATTCGAAAGTTCGCGCGTTGACGAAGATCTGCCGAAGAGGCGCCCACTTGAATCTCGTACCGACCACGCGGCACGCCCCAGCCGCCTTTCGCGTCATCCCATAAGGCGAGATCATTGACAGCAAGCGAGAACGCAACCCTCCGCGTCATCCCCGAGGGAACCGCGAGGCGTTGAAAGCCGCGCAACTGGCGGAGGGGCGAGGTGTCTCCTGCGCCCGGCCCCCGGACATAGAGTTGGACGACCTCGTCCCCGTCGCGCGCGCCCGCGTTCGTGATTTCCAGTTCGACCTCCAGGGATTCGCCCGGATGCGCCGCCGTGCGGCTGAGACGCAACTCGCCGTATTCGAAGCGCGTGTAACTGAGGCCGTGGCCAAACGGATAGAGCGGTTCGCCCGTGAACCAGAGATAGGTTCGTCCGCGACGGACCTCACAATCGTTGAGGGGCGGCAACTGCTCCACCGAGGAAAAGGACGTCATCGGCATTCGCCCGGCCGGACTGACGTCGCCGAAAAGCGTTTCGGCGAGGGCGTGGCCTCCCTGCTCGCCCGGATACCAAGCCTCGAGGATCGCCGGAACGTTTTTCTGCGCCCAGTTCACCGCGAGCGGGCCTCCGTTGAAAAGGACGACCACGACTGCTCGATTCGCCTCGAAAAGCTTTTCCAAAAACTCCTGTTGCTCGCGCGGGAGATCCAGACTGATGCGATCTCTTCCTTCCCACTCCTGCCTCATCCCATTGCCGACCGCGGCGATGACCACATCCGAACGCGACGCGGCCGCCAGCGCCGCCTCGATCGCGGCCTTCTGCTTCGAGGGATCGATCGGTTCCTCCGTCCGTTTCTTCTTGGATTTCGTTTCGGGCCAAGGCCAAGCCGCCGTGCGCAAGGTCATGCGCCTTCCCACGCGCGTCCGGATTCCCCGCCAAAGCGTCACGGGCGGTTCCGCTGTC
>JABWAM010000154.1 GCA_013360985.1 Verrucomicrobiia bacterium
CGGCGCGCGTCCGGCGCGCCGCGCGCCACGCAAGATCGCCGGTCCCGCACGCGAGATCGAGGAGGCGTTGCTCCGGCCGAAGCTCCATCCCGCGGAGGAGACGCCGCTTCCAAAGGCGGTGCAGCCCCGCGCTCTGCGCGTCGTTCACGAGGTCGTAGCGGGGGGCGAGTCGGGAGAAAAGCCTTCGCGCCGCGAGGGATCGCTCCGGGCCTTGGATGAAATATCGGCTCACGCGCCCTGTGCATACGCCGACGGCGGAACGATTTCGAGCCGCATGCGCGCGCTTCTTTTGCTTGCCGCGCGCCGTGGCGCCCTTCATCCTGCGGAACATGTCTGCGGAAAAGAACGTTGCCCTCGCGATTTGCGCCCATCCGGACGACATCGAGTTCATGATGGCGGGCACGCTGCTCCAGTTGAAGCGCGCCGGCGCGGAGATCCACATGTGGAATCTGCTCAACGGATCGTGCGGCACGGCGAGCCATGCGAAGGAGGAGATCGTTCGCCTCCGCGCTCAGGAGGCGCGCGACGCGGCCGCCGTCGCCGGCGCCGTGATCCACGCGCCGATCCGCGACGACCTCGATCTCTTCTACGACCGCGGCGCCCTCCAGGAGGTGGCCGCCGTGGTGCGCGAGGTGCGCCCCACGATCGTGCTGACCCATTCTCCCCAGGATTACATGGAGGACCACCAGAACGCCTGCCGTCTGGCCGTCAGCGCGGCCTTCGCCCGGGGCTTGCGGAACTACGCGACCGCGCCCGCGCGCGCGTCGTACGACGCGCCGGTCGCCCTTTATCACGCGCTCCCGCACGGGTTGTGCGACGCGCTCCGTCAACCCCTCTCCTCGAGCCATTACGTGAACATCTCCTCCGTGCTCGCGACGAAGCGCGAGATGCTCGCGCGGCATCGGACCCAGAAAGCTTGGCTCGACGTCAGCCAAGGCATGGACGCCTATCTCGATGAGATGGAAGCGATCAGCCGCGCCGTGGGGAAGCGTTCAGCCCGTTTCGAGTTCGCCGAGGGCTGGCGTCTCCATCTCCATCTCGGTTTCGGTCCGCGGGACTACGACCCGCTCAAAACCCTGCTCGGCAACGACTGCTGGCTCAACCCCGATTGGCGCGCCGACGCGCGCGTGTGACCCTCTTCCCTCCCTCCCCGGCAACGTCCGGGGCCTCACCTCAACTCCTCCACGCCATGCCACGTCCCCTCAGCAAGCTCGCGCCCGATTGGTGGGATTACACCACCCTCGACAAGGAACTCCTCGACGACGCCGCTCGCCTCGGAGAAAAGGATCTCCTTCAGCTTTCCCGGCCCGGGTTCACCGTCAAGTTTTACGACACCGTCCAGGAGTTCTATTGCGCGGAAGCGCTCGAATACATTGACGCCTGGCGGCAGGCCACCCCGTCGCGCCCCGCGGGAATCTGCGGCCCGATCGGACCGACCGAACAACTGCCGCTCGTGGCGCGCATGGTCAACGCCCTCGGGCTCGACCTTACGCACGCGCACTTCTGGGGCATGGACGAATGGGTCCTGGACGGCCGACCCGTCTCGACCGATCACCCGCTTTCGTTTGCCAAATGCGACAAGGAGATGTGCTTCGATCGCATCGAGAAAAAACTCGCGATGCCCGAAGAGAATCTCCACTTCCCGACGGGCAATCTGGAGAGCTTTTCGCAAAGCTTCAGTCAGATCCGTTGCGTCCTCATGCAGGGCGGCCAGGGCGAGATCAAGCACTGGGCCTTCAACGACCCGCTTCCGCGCGAAGGAAAATACCGGGAAGCGCCTCCCAGCCCCGCCGAATATCGCCGGCTCGCCACGCGCGTGGTGAAGCTGCACCCCGTGACGATCACGCAGAACGCGCGCACCTCGGGCGGCGGCAACGTCGCCCTCGTGCCGACCCACGCGGCGACGGTCGGACCGGTCGAGACCTGGAAATCGGAGAAGGTCTCGATCTGGCACCCCGGCCACCACGACAACCCGTTCGGGATCCGTCTGACGGCCTTGATGATCTCCAAGAAAATTCCGGACGCTTCGGTGCCGATGTCCCTGCTCGCCGATCATCCGTGCATCCAGTTCAACTACCTCCGTCCCGGCCTCGGCTCGGTCGTGGTCGAGATGCACTGAGAGCGTCGTGCTCCGCCTCGCGCGCACCGATGCGGTGATCGCGCGCGCCCCGCGCGTGGCCGGAACCCTGCCATCGCGCGCGGCGGGCGTCCTTCGGTCGCCATTTCGCGGCTACGACGCGCTCCTCATTCCGCGCTGCCGTTCGGTGCATACCTGGTTTCTCCGCGGCGCGCTCGATCTCCTCTTCGTGGACGAACAGGGCGGCGTGCGGCGCGTCGTCGAGCGGGCGGGCCCGTGGCGCTTCTTCTTCGGGCCGCGCGAAGCCCGCGCCGTAATCGAGTTGCCTGCCGGGACGCTCTGTGGCATAGGCGTGGTCAACGGCGACCGCGTGGACGGGTTGCCTCCCGTGGAATGAAGTTTCGCATCATCAAAGGCCGGCGCGCCGGCCACGCGTTCGAGGTGCGCTCGACGGAAGTCCGCCTCGGGCGGCGCAGCGACAACGACCTCGTTCTCGACGACGAGAGCGCTTCCGGTCATCACGCGGTCCTCGTCCCCGACCGCGGAGGCGTCCTCGTCCGCGATTGCGGCAGCGTGAACGGCATCCTCGTCAACGGCAAGAGCGTCTCCAGCGCGCCGCTTCTCGCCGGCGATGTGGTGACCATCGGGACGACGGAGATCGAGGCTCTCAAGGAGGACGATGGCGACGACGGCGCATCCGCGGGGGCGCCGAGTCCCGCGGAGCGAGAGAAGCGCCCCCGGCGCGCGTCGCCCTGGAAAACCCTCCTCGCGGCGCTGTTGGTCGTCGCCGTGGGCGCCGCGGCTTGGCTGGTCGTCCAGAAGAAAGGCCTTTGGAAGGAGGCCTCGGCGCCCGCGGGCAATGCGGCGAAGGCGCCGTCGCTTACCGACGGATTCTTTCGCCTTCGCTATGAGAAGGTCCAAGCCTCGCCCGACAACATCTTTCGCTACGAGATGCAGATCGAGAACGGCGCGATCGCGATCGCCGTGGACGACCTCAAGCAGGCGCGCAAGCTTCGCCGCAACAAATCCATCGATCCCAAGCAGGTGAGCGATCTCCGCGACGCGATCACCGATCAGCAGATTCTCTCTCTCCCTCCGCGGATCGAGGGGAAATCCGCGGGGCTGCACGATTCCTGGCGGCTCTCGGTGGTGATGCGCGGCGAGGCCCGCGCCTTCGAAGTCGTGAACCGCGTTCCGCCGGAAAACTTTAAGCGCCTCTGCGAGACGCTCGAGAAGTTCGGCGAAGCCGAACTCGGGCTCGTCGCCCTCTCGATGTCGGGCGACGAACTGCGCAAGCGCGCCGCGGAGGCGCACCAACGGGCGAAGAAGCTCTACGACGAGCGCTTCGTCAACGCCGAGAACCTCTTCAACGCGATCAAGGCCTACACGGAGGCGATCTGGTATCTCGACTCGATCGAGCCGAAGCCGGCGATCTACGCCGACGCGATTCACGGAAAACAGACGGCAAGCGACGAGCTTGACCAGCAGATCGAAGACCACCGCTTCCGCGCGACGCGCGCGATCCAGCTCCAAGAATGGCGCAAGGCGCGCGACGAGCTCGCCGCGATCCTTCAGAAACTTCCCGATCCCGCCGACCGCCGCAATCAGGAAGCCCGCATCCGCCTCCTCGACGTCGAGAAACGCCTCGCGCCCAAATAAGCCGCGCGCGACCTTTGCGCGCCGAGAAGGAGGCGCCGCGCGGAACGCAGCGCCGGAATCAGGGCGTCGCGCCGCGGACGATGAGGATCGGGATCTGGCTCTTGTGGCGCACGCTCTCGATCGTGCTCCCGAGGAAAAGGTCGCCGAGGAGACGGTGCCCGTGCGTCGTCATCGCGATGAGGTCGCACGCCTCCTCCTCGGCGACCTTGAGGATTTCCTTGGGCGGATCGCCGAGCGCGAGGCGGGTCGTCACGTCGAGTCCTTGGGCGCGGAGTCGGGCGGCGACTTCGCCGAGATACGCGCGGTCTTCCTTCATCTCTTCGGATTCGGCGAGCTGCAGGGCGTCGTAGTTGCGGGCGACCCAGCCGTCGGCCACGTGGAGGAGGAGCACCCGCGCCCGTGTGAGCGCGGCGAGGCGCGCGACATGCTCGATCAGAGCCTGTTCGGGCGGGCTGTTGTCGAGGGCGGCGAGGATCTTTTGGTACATGATCGGCGGTCTGTTAAAAATGGCGGCTCAGCCAAGCGGTCGCGCCGCTGAAGTCCATGAGATACTTGACGTTGAGGAGCACGATGATTCCCGCGGCGATCCACGCGAGGAAGCGGAGCCACGGGGGAGAGACGAAACGCCCCATCTTCTTGGGGTCGCTCGTGAACGCGATGAGAGGGATGACCGCGAAGCCGAGCTGCAGGCTGAGGACCACCTGGCTGAAAACGAGGAGGCGGGCGACGCCGCTCTCGCCGTAAAGGGCGGTGCATATCACGGCGGGCACGATCGCAATGAGGCGCGTGATGAGGCGGCGCATCCAGGGGCGGAGGCGCAGGTTGAGGAAACCCTCCATGACGATCTGTCCGGCGAGCGTGCCGGTGAGCGTCGAGTTTTGTCCCGAGGCGAGGAGGGCGAGCGCGAAGAGCGCGCCGGCGACGGGCACGCCGAGCATCGGGCTGAGCAGACGGTGGGCATCCTGAATTTCGGCGATGTCGGTGCGCCCATGCACGTGGAAGGTCGCGGCGGAAACGATGAGGATCGCGGCGTTGATGAAGAGGGCGAACGTCAGCGCGACGGTCGAGTCGAGCGTGGCGAACCAGATCGCCTCCCTCCGCCCCGCGTCGGTGCGCTCGAAGTTGCGGGTCTGGACGATCGAGGAGTGGAGGTAGAGGTTGTGCGGCATCACGGTCGCGCCGAGGATGCCGATCGCCAGGTAGAGCATCTCGGGATGCCGGACGATTTCGGGCGTCGGCACGAATCCGGCGAACACCGCGCGCAGATCCGGCTGGGAGAAAAGGATCTCCAACCCGAAGCAGGCGCCGATGACGACCATCAGGGCGATCACGAAGGCTTCGATGTAACGAAAGCCTTTGTTCTGCAAGTGCATGATCAGAAGCACGTCGAGCGCGGTGATGATGACGCCCCAGACGAGCGGAAGACCGAAGAGGAGGTTCAGCGCAACCGCCGAGCCGATGACCTCCGCCAGATCGCAGGCGCAGATCGCGATTTCGCAGAGCGCCCAAAGCCCGAGGGCGACCGGGCGCGAGTAATGGTCGCGGCACGCCTGGGCAAGATCGCGGCCCGTGACGATCCCCAGCCGCGCGCAGAGCGACTGGAGCAGAATGGCCATCAGGTTGGAGAGCAGGATGACCGAGAGGAGCGAGTAGCCGAAGGCGGAACCGCCGGCGAGATCGGTCGCCCAGTTGCCGGGATCCATGTAACCCACCGCCACGAGGTAACCGGGCCCCGCGAAAGCGAAGACCTTCCTCCAGAAACCGTACTCTTTGCGGATGGGGATGGAACGATGGGCTTCGGGGAGACTGGGCGATCCCGCCGCAAGCCGCCAGCCCGATGGGGCGGGCTCCATCTTCGGCGGCGTGCTCATGGGACCGGGAATCCTCGCCGACGACTCGCCGCTTGTCGAGAGGGAGGATCGCCCCCAAAACATCGGCGGCCGTCTCGCCGCCGCGACCGGACCCTTTCGTATCGGACCGCCATTCCGGCCGCCGTCCCTCGAACGTCGAACCTCGCGCGTCGAACCGATTCAATGTCGCGCACGCGGACGATGGGGCCCAAATCCACGGATCAGCTCCATTTTCAGAGAGATCCTTTCCTCATCATCCATCGAGGATCGGAGGGGTGGAGCGTGTCGAGATTCCAGACTCCCCAC
>JABWAM010000155.1 GCA_013360985.1 Verrucomicrobiia bacterium
TTCGATAAAGGAGTTGGGATGAGGCGTTGGTCATTTCCGGAGGAGGTGACATGAGGAGTGAGGGTTTTTGGATGGGGCTGGCATCGCTCGCGCCAGGGGCGACGATCAGGCGCGGCCGAGGCGCACATCCATCCAGACCGCCAGGGTGAGCACGAATCCTCGCGCGATGAACTTGATTTCGGGCGAGACCGCCAGGAGCGTCATGCCGTTGAGGAGCGCGGCCATGATGAGCGCGCCGAAGAGGACGCCGGCGACCGTGCCGCGCCCGCCCTTGAGGCTGGCGCCCCCAATCACGCAGGCGGCGATCGCGTCGAGTTCCATCAGGTTGCCCACCGTTGTCGTCGAGGCGCCCGCGTACGCGGTTTGCAGGAAGCCCGTCAGCGCCACGACGCCGCCCAACGCGGCGAATGCCCCGATGAGAACCGTCTGGACCGGGATCCCCGAGACGAAGGCGGCTTCTTCGTTTCCGCCAATCGCATAAAGGTAGCGCCCAAACGGCGTGTGCTTCGTCAGGAGATGCGCCGCCGTGGCGACCGCGCCCAGGATCAACACCGAGAGCGGAAGCCCGCGGTAGAGGTTCGCCACGATCACAAAAAGGAAGATTCCCTGGCCGGCGACAAACGCCTTGAGGAAAAAAATCTCGAAATCATCCACGTCGAATCCGTGCGCCTGCCGCCGCTTTCGGCTCCGGAGACGGCTCCCGACGAGGGCGAGCGTGACCGCCGCCGCGAGGAGCAGCCCGAGGGACGGAGGCAGCGACCAGGTGGTCAACGCGGCATAAAGGTTCGTGTCGCCGCCGGCCACGACGGGAATGGTGGAGTTGTGGATGACCAGCCAGTGCGCGCCCTTGAAGATGAGCAATCCACCCAGCGTGATGATGAAGGCGGGGATGCGTTCCACGACGATGAGCGCCCCCATGCCCGTCCAGAGGATGAGGGCGAGGAGGAGGCCGATCCCCATTGCCGCGGGGGCGGGGAGTTGATGTTCGAAGACGAGCACGGCCGCCAGGCCGCCGATCAACCCCACGCCGCTGCCGACCGAAAGGTCGATGTGCCCCGGCAGGATCACCAGGAGCATCCCGATCGCCAGCACGGCGGTGATCGCCAGATCGATCATCAGGATCGACAGGTTGCGCGCGCTCAGGAACGCGGGGTTCATCCACGCGAAGAACGCGCAGATCAGGACGAGGGCGATCCCCAGAGCAAAATCGCGAAGGAAAGGGGAGGTCTTCATCGGAGTGAAGAAGGGTCGAGGGTCGGGTGTCGAGTGTTGGGACGGGAGAGAAAGGAGAAGCGGAAGAACCTCAGAGATTGGCCGGATATGCAGGAGAATCTTCCCGGAACGGGTTATTGGCACGAAGGGTTCCGATGGTCGCGGTGAGAATGCCGATGGCCTCATCCAGAAGTGCCATGCGCAATTCGACGACTTGAGCTTCGAGCCACGGCTTCATGTGTTGGGAACGCCCCTTCGTTTCGTGGGCGATGTCGAGGAAGCGGATGGACTCGGCGCGGCTCAATCGGCCGAAACCTTCCTCGATGTTGGAGCAGACCGAGTCGGCGCTCGCGATTTGCTGCCCGACGAGCGAACGGCAAAGTGGTTGGCGATGAACCCTCTCCATGTCCGCAACCACGAGGTCGAAAAGCTCGCACGCTTTGCGAACCCCTCTGAAGTCTTCAAGCCCGCTCATGATGTCTCCTTCTGCCTCACTCGGCCCTCGACCCCCGACCCTCGTCCCTTCCTCGCCATGGCTGCGGCCAGGAGCTTTTCCGGCGTCGCTTCGGCGCGGGCAAAGGCGCCGCCGACGCCTCCTTCGCAGAGCATCAGGATCCGGTCGCTCATCCCCAACAGCTCGGCGAGCTCGCTCGAGGCCAGGACCACGGCGCGCCCCTCCGCGGTGAGGCGATTCATCCACGCGTAGATTTCGACTTTGGCGCCGACGTCAATTCCGCGCGTGGGTTCGTCGAGAAAGATCACCCGCGGGGCGGCCATGAGCGCCCGACCGAGGAGAACTTTCTGCTGGTTGCCGCCCGAAAGCTGGGCGACGGGCGTTTCGAGCGTCGGCGCTTTCACGCGCAGGGAATCGAACCACGCGCGGTTTTCGCGGTGCTCGCGCGCGTTTTGAAGGAAGCCGTGCGTTGCGAACGCGCGAAGCGACGAAAGGGAGAGGTTGAATCCGACGTCCTGCTCGGGGATCAGGCCGTAGCGCTTGCGGTCCTCGCTCACGAACGCCAGCCCCTGGCGGAGGGCGTCGGCGGGGTTGGCGGCCCGGAAAGGGCGGCCATCCAGTTCGACTTCGCCCGCGAGGCGGCGGCCCCATGCGCCGAAAAGATGCCTCAACAATTCGCTGCGTCCGGCGCCCATCAGGCCGCCGATCCCGAGGACTTCGCCAGCCCGCACCTCGAAGGAGATGTCCCGCAGGAAGGCGCCCTTGCCGCGGGAGGCCTCCGCCGAGAGACGGCGCGCCGTCAGGCGTCGTTCTCCCGGCGGCGAAACGCGTTTGGGGAAAAGGTCGTGGATCTCGCGTCCGACCATGTGACGGATCACCGCCTGGCGGTCCGTCGCTTTGACGTCGAGCGTGACGACGCTCTCGCCGTCGCGCAGGACGGTGATCCGATCGGCGATCGAAAAGACTTCGTCGAGCTTGTGGGAGACATAGACGCAGGAGATGCCGCGGCGGCGCAGGTCGCGCAGGATGTCGAGCAGCGCGGCGACCTCGGTTTCCGTGAGCGCCGCGGTCGGTTCGTCGAGGATGAGGATGCGCGATTCCTTGCGCAGGGCCTTGGCGATTTCGACGAGTTGTTTCTGGCCGATCCCGAGGCGGCGGACCGGGCTGGCGGGATGGAGGCGGATCCCGAAGTGTTCGAGTTGCGCGCGCGCGTCGCGATAGACCTGATCCCAGTCCACGAAAAATCCGCGGCGGGGTTCGTCTCCCAGGAAAAGGTTTTCAGCGACGGTCATCTCCTCGACGAGGGCGAGCTCCTGATAGATCACGGCGATGCCGGCGGCTTCGGCGTCGGCGATGGAGCGAAAGCGCGCGGGGCGATCGCCCACGAAGAGGGTCCCCTCGTAACTGCCGGCGGGGTGAAGGCCGGAAAGCGTCTTGATGAGCGTGGATTTGCCGGCGCCATTCTCTCCGCAAAGGGCGTGGATCTCGCCGGGGCGCAGGGTGAAGCTGACGCCCTTGAGCGCCGTCACTCCGGGGAAACGCTTCACGAGGCGTTCCGCCCGCAGCACGGGATGATTCGTCGTGGAGTTCACGGCGGGATCGGCGGACGCGCGACGCCGCGGAAGATTTCCTCTCGACGATGGAATCCGTCGCGGATCACGGTTGCCTCGAGGTTGTCCCGATCCACGGCGACGACCTCGAGGAGCACCGAGGGGACGTCGCGGTTCCCGTTGAAAATTCCTGCGTTTGCGATGATCGGTTTGCCCGTGGCCAGGGCCACCGCGAGCTCGGCGGCGCGAGGGGCCAGCGCCTTGATCGGTTTGTAAATGGTCATTGCCTGCGTTCCTTGGGCGATCCGTTGGCAGGCGACGAGGTCGGCGTCCTGTCCGGTCACGAGGAGGCGTCCCGCAAGTCCCTCTTCGAGGAGGGCCTGAATGACGCCGCCGGCCGTGCCGTCGTTCGAGGCGAGCGCGCCCTGGCAATCGAAGCGTTGGCCCTGTCCGCTCTTGGTGATCGCCGCGTTCATGATTTTTTTCGCGTTCTCGGGCTTCCAGTCCTCGGCCCAGTCTTCGTGGAGGACCTGGATCTCGCCGCGCGCGATCCGCGGCTTCAGCACGCGGTCCTGTCCCTCTTTAAAGAGAAGCGCATTATGGTCCGTCTTGGAACCGTAGATCCGGACGATGCGCCCTTTGCCGCGCGGCAGATGATCCACGAGATAACGCGCCTGAAGTTCGCCCACGCGCACGTTGTCGAACGTGACGTAAAGGTCGAGCGGGCAGTCGGTGATCAAGCGGTCGTAGGCGATCACGGGGATGCCCGCCTGATGCGCCATCTCGACGCCCTTGGCCATCGCCGCCCCGTTGTGCGGGATGATCACCAGCGCGTTCACCTGGCGCGTGATGAGGAAATCCACGTCTTTGACCTGTTGGACGTCGTCGCCGTTCGCCGATTGGACCAGGACTTCGGCGCCGAGTTCGCGGGCGCGTTTCACGAACAGATCGCGATCCACCTGCCAACGCGCCTCCTTCAGCGTATCCATGGAAAGGCCGAGGAGGACCTTCCCCTTGACGACGGCGGGCGTTTCGTTTCCCCGTCGCGCGAGCAACGTCCCGAGCAGCACGCTCAACGCCAGCGACAAGACCACGAGGCCGATCCGGACATTCATGTTCCTCCTTGAGTTTGCGTTCTTTTCATATCGTCGCCCCGGGCGCGCGCGTCGATTCCGAACCGCGTCGGAGGGATCAGGCGTACCGCCCCTCGCGGCGCGCGGCTTCGAGAAAGGCGCGCAGGTTGATTTCGGGCGTTCCTGCGGGGATCGCGCAGCCGGCGTTGAGGACGAAGCGTCCGCCGGGTTTCCACGCGCGGACCAGCGCCGCCGTAACCTCTTCCACGCGCTCCGGCGTGCCGAGGGCGAGGACGCCGCTGGGATCCACGTTGCCGAAGAGCACGTGGCGCGCGCCGGCGGTGGCCTTGGCCTTCGCGGCGTCGGTTTTGTAATCGAGTTCGAAACCGCACGCGGGATACTGCGCGAAGTCCTCCAGGATCGCGGTGGTGTTCCCGCAGATGTGGATCACGGTGAAAATGCCGTCGGCCGCCAGCTCGCGAACCAGCCGTTCTTCCCATGGGCGGGCGAAACGCCGGTAGATCGCCGGCGAGACGACGTCCGGTCCGGCGAGACTGTCGCCCAACGATGTGAAATGCGCGCCCGCCCGCTTCAGCGCGCGGTGCGTCGCGAGATGCGTCTGATGGCACACCTCGAGGAGATGCGCGATGGCGGGATGCTCCGGTCGATCCAGGAGATCCATGAGGAATTCTTCGGCGCCCCGCATGAGACAGGCCAGGTTGAACGCGCCCTGATCGGCGTTTCCGCGGACCGCGATCTCTTCGCCGACGGTCTCGCGCAGGAGGCGGATCGCCTCGAGGACCGCCGGGATTCGCCCGTCCGTTTCGGGGATTGCCGGCCGAAGTTGAAACGCCTCCTCCAGGCGGCGAAGGGCCGGTTCGACGATGCGCCCCGGTTCGCCCGGGGCGCACTCGGACTTTGCCCCCATCGCTTCGGCGAGCATCGTCGTGTCGGCGTCGAGAAGGATGCAGTCATGCCCGTACTTTTCCACAGCGTGAAGATGGGCGCGAACCATTGCCTTCGGATGGACGCGATAGTCCGCGATCGCCACGTCCGCCTCGCCGCACGCCATGAGGAAGTTGTGGAGGCAGACGGGGACGCGGTCGGGGACGCGTCCTTCAAGGACGGTCATGACGCGCTGCAGCGAGTTCATGCGAAGGAAGGAAGGTCCGTTGGAAGCGTGATGCGCTCCGGCGGCGATCGCCTGTTCAGCGCCGCGGCGAAACGCAGACGGGCTGCCGCCGGCCAGAATGACGCGCGCGCCGCGGGAAGCCAAACGAATTGCTTTTGCGGAGGCCTCCCCAAATCCACGGATAAGCTCGATTTTCAGAGAGCAACCCTCCTCATCATCCATTGAGGATCGGAGGGGTGGGTTGTGTCGAGATTTCAGACTCTCCACAAGAGGGGTACGACGGCTCGGCCGGCGGCCTCGCCCTACCTTTCCACAGTCCATGCTTGGGAAAAATCCGCTTGGTCGCGAAGCGAGGAAGGGCGCCGCCGCCGGCGGCGCCGCGGCCGCGGTTTGAGTCCAAAATGTTGCGAGGGCGTCGCATGTTCCTCGACCGAGGATGGACTCCCCCCACGCCTTACGCGGGGATTTGG
>JABWAM010000156.1 GCA_013360985.1 Verrucomicrobiia bacterium
CCCTCGCCACATTTTGGGCTCAAGCCGCGGCCGCGGCGCCGCCGGCGGCGGCGCCCTCCCTCGCTTCGCGACCGAGCGGATTTTTCCCAAGCACGGACGGTGGAAAGGTAGGGCGAGGCCGCCGGCCGAGCCGCTCCCAAATCCCCGCGTAAGGCGTGGGGGGAGTCCATCCTCGGTCGAGGAACATGCGACGCCCTCGCCACATTTTGTGGTGAAGCCGCGGCCGCGGCGCCGCCGGCGGCGGCGCCCTCCCTCGCTTCGCGACCGAGCGGATTTTCTTCAAGCGCGGACCGCGGAAGGGAGGGCGAGGCCGCCGGCCGAGCCGTCGCACCCTTCGTGTGGGGAGTCGGAAATCTCGCACGCCCCACCCCTTCGATCCTCCATGGATGATGAGGAGGGTGGCTCTCCGAAAATGGAATTGATCCGTGGATTTTGGGCGAACGGCGGTCAAGGCTCTTCCACCAACGCATCGAAAAATTTGACGACTTCGCGATAATCGGCGCCTTCCATAAACTTCATCGCCGCGCGCGGGTGTTGGTTCAGACGTCCCGTGAGCATGTAGGGAATCGCAAATCCCCAGCGCAGCGTCTCGCGCATCGGTTCGACATGTTTCTGGACGCACTCGAGGATCGGACGGAGGCGGAACTTCGGGTTGCGGAGAAAGCCCAGGAGCAACTCCAGCGGACAGTTGCCCGCGCCGCGGCCGAGCCCGGCGAGGGTCGCGTCGAGGCGATTCGCACCGAGGATGATCGCCTCGATCGTGTTCGCGTAGGCAAGCTGCAAGTTGTTGTGGGTGTGGATGCCGACCTCTTTGCCGGCGGGTTTCGCGTGCTTCAAAAAGAGCTTCATCAGGTCGTCAATCTGCTCGCGATACAACGATCCGAAACTGTCCACCACGTAGATCGTTCCCACCTCGGACGCCGCGAAGGCGTCGAGCGCGCTCTCCACCTCCGCTTCCGTCAGGGTCGAAATGGCCATCAGGTTCACCGTCGTCTCATACCCTTTGGCGTGCGCGTCCTTGATCATGTCGAGGGCGATCGGGACTTGATGGATGTAGGTCGCGACGCGGATCATGTCGAATACGCTCTTCTCCCGCGGGAGGATGTCCGTGTGGTAATCGGTGCGCTCAGCGTCGGCCATCACCGAGATCTTGAGGCGCGGATCTTTCTCGCCGATGACCCGGCGGACATCGTCTTCGTCGCAGAACTTCCACGGCCCCGACGCCGCGCCCGCGTGGAGTTTGCGCGACGCCTTGTAGCCCATCTCCACGTAGTCCACTCCTCCTTCGAGGCAGGCGCGATAGACCGCCCCCACGAACTCCTCGGCGAAGCGATGGTCGTTCATGAGGCCGCCGTCGCGCACGGTGCAGTCGAGGACCTTGATTTCCGGACGATACGAAATCCAACCTTTGGCGCCGGTCGCGGGAGATTTTTCAGGCATGGCGTTTTGAGAAAAGCGAGGTTCGGTGAGCGGATGGTTCTCCGTCGGTTTCGCGCGGATGCCCCTCGCCTCCGCAAAGCTGTTACCCATGATCGCGCGCGGGTTCAACCTGAAACCGCGCGATGCCCCAGATCCCCGCGCCTCCGCGCGGCGCCGATAGATCGGAAAGGCTTTCGAGGGAAGATTTCATCTTGGGAGCGGGAAAGATCCAGGCTAGATTCGCGCCGCATGTCGTCCAAAACCGCAATTGTCATCGGCGCCGGCCTCGGCGGGATGGCTTCCGCCATTCGCCTCCGCCGCGCGGGCTGGAAGGTGGTCGTCCTCGAGAAAAATATGCGGGTCGGCGGCAAGCTGGATTGCCACGCCGCCGGAGGGTTTCTTTGGGACATCGGGCCGACGATGCTCACCCTGACTCCGGTGTTGACCGAACTCTTCGAGCACGCCGGCCAGCGGCTCGAGGACTATTTGGAGCTTGTCCCCGTGGACCCGATCTGCCGCAGCTTTTTCCCCGACGGAAAAGTCCTGAATACGTGGGCGAACGCGCACCTCTTCAAAATCGAGATCGCGCGGCAGGAGCAGGACCAAGGGCAGGCCCTCGAAGGCTTCCTGCGCTACGCGCGGCGTCTCCACGATCTGGGAGGCGAAGCGTGGCTCTATCATCCCCCGCGCACGCCGCTCGATTTCTTGCGCTGGAATTTCCTCAAGCGCATCGGCGGCCTCCCCGCGGTGCTCGGCCGCAAATCCTTGGCCGCGGTCGTCGCGCGCCGCTTCAAGAGTCCGCATGTGCGGCGGATTTTCGAGCGCTACGCCGCCTGGGTCGGATCTTCGCCCTTTTGGACGCCCTCGCTCTTCAACCTCATCGCCTACATCGAGATTCAGGGAGGAGGTTGGTACTTGCGCGGAGGCCTTTTCCGCCTCGCCGAGGCGCTGGAAAAATGCGCGCGGGAAATGGGCGTCGAATTCGTCTTCGACGCCGAGGTTTCTTCGGTGCTCCTCGATCGCTCCGGTCGCTTCGGCGCGGCGCGCGCGCGCGGCGTCGTTGTCAAAAACTACATCGAGATGAAGGCTGACGCGGTGGTGGCCAATGCTGATCCTCTCCACGTGTGGAACCGCCTGCTCCAGGGATTCCCGCGCGCGCCCGCGGTCTTCCGCCGCCTTCAGAAACGCCCGTTTTCGCTCGCTCCCTTCATCCTCCTCTGGGGCGTCAAACACCGCTATCCGCAACTCGCGCATCACAACGTCTTTTTCTCGCCCGATTCCCGCGCCGAATTCGACGACATCTTCCTCCGCCATCATCCCTCGAAGACGCCCACGATCTACGTGGGGATCTCGGCGCGCACCGATCCGACGCAAGCGCCGCCGGGGCAGGACAACTACGTCGTCCTCGTCAACACCCCGCCGATCGAGCCGGATCATCACTGGGACAAAGAACGCGCGAGCTATCGCGATGTGATCCTGCGCCGCCTCGAAGGCCTGGGGCTCGACGCCCTCGGCGATCATCTCGTCTACGAAAAGATCATCACGCCCGCCGATTTTTCGGCGCGCACCCACGCCTTTCGCGGCGCGATCCACGGCCATGCCTTTCATTCGCGCCGCGACGTGCTCGCGCGCCCGCGCGCCCGCTGCCCCGGAATTCGCGGGCTTTACCTCGTCGGAGGCGGCGCGCGTCCGGGAGGCGGAATTCCCCTCGTGCTGCTCTCCGCGCAACGGGCCGTCGGAGCGGTTCTCGAAGACGCCGACTAACCGCCTTCCGCGGACGGCGAGGATGGCGGTCCCGACCGACGGATCCGCGATTCGCGCCTGAGCCGGAACGATTCCGTGGACGCCATGCCTCTCCCAAATCCACGGATCCGCTCGATTTTCAGAGAGCAATCCTCCTCATCATCCATCGAGGATCGGAGGGGTGGAGCGTGTCGAGATTTCCGACTCCCCACAGGAAGGGTGTGACGGCTCGGCCGGCGGCCTCGCCCTCCCTTCCGCGGTTCGCGCTTGAAGAAAAATCCGCTCGGCCGCGAAGCGAGGGAGGGCGCCGGCGGCGGCGGCGCCGCGGCCGCGGCGCGAGTCCAAAATGTGGCGAGGCGTCGCATGCTCTTCGATCGAGGAGGGACTCCCCCACCCCTGAGCGGAGATTGGGGAGGAATTGAAAGGGGTTGAAGGAGGCGGCAAGCTGCGGCAAGTTGTCGGGCTTTCGATGTACGCGTGGTTCGACCAGATTTTCGTGCGCTTCGGCGAGGCCGTCCTCGGATGGGTCACGGCGTATTTTCCGGGCGGGGAACCGCTCGCCCGCATCCTTCTGAGTGTCGGGCCGATCGCGATCATTTTCCCGCTGATCTTCGCGGCGACCACCTGGGCGGAGCGCAAACTCCTCGCCCGCATCCAGAACCGCCTCGGCCCGAACCGGGTCGGCCCCGCGGGCATCCTCCAGCCGGTCGCCGACGGGATCAAGACGCTCACGAAAGAGGACATCGTCCCCGAACGCGCCGACCGCCTCATCCACACGCTCGCGCCGATCCTCGTGATGGTCCCCGCCTTTCTCGTGCTCTCCGTGCTGCCGATGGGACGCAACATGACGGCGGCGAACCTGCACATCGGCGTGCTCTTCTTCTTCGCCGCCGGCTCGATCAGCCAGATCGCCATCTTCATGGCGGGCTGGGGTTCGCGCAACAAGTACTCGCTCCTCGGCGGCATGCGCGCCATCGCCCAGATGGTTTCCTACGAAATCCCCTTCATCCTCTCCGCGCTGACGGTGGTGATGGTCGCGGGAACGCTTTCGACCACGGAGATCGTGGCCTCCCAGAGCCTCGCGCTCGCCGCCGCGCCGGACGCGGGCCTGCTCGCCCGCGCCGCCGTCCACCTCGCAAACACCGTGGGCGGCTGGTATCTCCTCCAGCCATGGGGACTGTCCGGTTTCCTGATCTACTTCGTCGCGGGTCTCGCGGAACTGAACCGTTCCCCCTTCGACATCCCCGAGGGCGAATCGGAGATCATCGCGGGGCATCACACCGAATACTCGGGCTTCAAGTTTGCGCTCTTCTTCATGTCGGAATACATCTCGATGGTGGCGGTCTGCGGGCTCGGCGCGACCCTTTTCCTCGGCGGCTGGCTCGGGCCGAAACCGATCCCGTCGTGGGGCTGGTTTTTCCTCAAGGTCTTCGCCCTGATGGGCGTGATGATCTGGGTGCGCGGAACCTTTCCGCGGATGCGCGTGGATCAACTCATGACCTTCGCCTGGAAGTTCCTCCTGCCGCTCGCGCTCGTGAACGTCCTGGCGGCGGGGCTCTGGATGTATCTCCCCTCGCGCGCCGCCGCCTGGCTCCTCGGCGGCGCGCTCATGGGCGCCGCCTACTACGGCCTCTGCCGCCTCGTCCGCCCGCCCAAGACCGGCCCGCGCAGCTATCGCTACGCCTGAACGCATGCGCGCGGTCTTCTATCTCATCGCGATCTGGACGGCGGCGAGCGGCCTGCTCGCCATCTCGCGCCGCAACATGATCCACTGCGCGCTCGCCCTCATCTCGTTCTTCGGCGGCATTGCGGCCCTGCTTTTCACGCTCCACGCGGACTTCCTCGGCGCCGTCCAGATCCTCATCTACGTCGGCGCGATCTCCGTGCTCATCCTCTTCGCGCTCATGGTGACCCAGGACGCGAGCCGCCTCGGGGACCGCACCGCGCCGTTCAGCCGGGGCAAATGGACGGGATGGATCCTCGGCGCGCTCGTCTTCGGCATGCTCGGCTACGGCCTGAACTTCCTCGAATCCTCTCCGTCGCCCAACGCCGCCTCCATCCTGCCGGTCGCCGAGATCGGCCGCCTGCTGGTGACGCGCCAGGCCGTGCCGTTCCTCGCGATGGCCCTCCTCCTGACCGCCGCACTCGTCGGCTCGGCGGCCGTCGCAATCGAGGAACCCTCCGACGACGCCCAAGACCCCTGATCCGATGCCCTCGCTCCACGAATACCTCCTCCTCGCCGCGGCGCTCTTCAGCATCGGACTCGCCGGGGCGCTCACGCGCCGCCACATCATCCTCGTCCTCGTGAGCATCGAGATGATGCTCAACGCCGCCAACGTGAACCTCGTCGCCTTCTGGCGCTACGGCAACCCGGCGGCGACGGACGGCGTGATGCTCGTCCTCTTCGGCATCGCGATCGCCGGCGCGGAGGCTGCCGTCGGCCTCGCCCTCCTCATCGCGATCTACCGCCGTTTTAGAACCTCCCGCATCGAGGAGGTCGCCCGCCTCAAAGGCTGACGCGCCGGCCGATCCTTCTCCCATCCCTCCCCTTCCCTTTCCTCCGCCCACCGCTCCCGTGTCCTGGATTTCGCGCAACCTCTGGCTGATCCCGCTCCTTCCCTTCGCGGCGGCGGGCGTCACCGCGTTGTTCCCGCGCGCCTGGCGGCGCGCGGCGGCGGCCCTCGCCCTCGCGGG
>JABWAM010000157.1 GCA_013360985.1 Verrucomicrobiia bacterium
CGGCGAAAGGGCGCGTCGTCGCGCGCGGCGCGATCGGCGTGCGGCGGATCCTCGATCGCCTCAGCGGCGAGCAACTCCCTCGCATCTGCTGAGTTGCGTTTCGCGCAGGAAAGGCGACGTTGACGCATGCAGGAGATCCTCGTCGGGCTCGCGATCGGGGCGTCGGTCTTTTGGCTGGTCCGGAGGGCGTGGCGCGCGCGCCGTTCTCCTTGCGGCGGATGTTCGGGTTGCGGCAGCGCGAAGGGCCGGCCGGCGGTCTTTCCTCCGACGCGGTGACGCGCGTTTTTCTCTCTCGACTTGGAGAGGCGAGAGGGTAGACTGCTCGCCTTTCGCCCGACGGGGCGAAGCACCTCCCTATCCACGCCTTTGATATGAAATCTCCCTCGTCCGCGAAACGGTCCACGGCGGCTTCCACTCTCCACAAGGACGACCTCATTGTCGTCGCCGGCGCCGGCGGATTCATCGGCGGCGCGTTGGTGCGGCGTTTCCACGAGCAGGGGTTCACCCGGATCCGCGCGGTGGACAAGAAACCGTTGCCGCGGTGGTACCAGCGCACGCGCGAGGCGGAGAATCTCTGCCTCGACCTGAGCGACGAAGCCAACTGCAAGAAGGCGGTGGAAGGCGCCGCCGAGGTGTACAACCTCGCCGCCGACATGGGCGGCATGGGGTTCATCGAGCGTTTCCGCGTCGAATGCCTGCGCAGCGTGCTGATCAACACGCATCTCATCGAACACGCCTGGCGCGCCGGCGCACAACGGTTCTTCTTCAGCTCCTCGGCGTGCGCCTACAACACGAAGCTGCAGGAGGACACGCGGAGCCGCGCCCTGAAGGAGTCCGACGCCTACCCCGCCTTCGCCGAACGCGGATACGGGTGGGAAAAGCTCCTCTCCGAGATGTTTTGCCAGGAGTACTGGGCGGAACGCAAATTCAAGACGGCGATCGCGCGGTTTCACAACGTGTACGGCCCCTGGGGCACCTGGGACGGCGGACGCGAAAAAGCGCCGGCGGCCATTTGCCGCAAGGTCATCGAGGCGAAACACAGCGGGAAACCCGAGATCGAGATCTGGGGCGACGGCTCGCAGACCCGCAGCTTCATGTACATCGACGATTGCCTCGACGGCATCGACTGGATCATGCACCGCGAGGCGTTGATCGCCACGCCGATCAACCTGGGATCGAGCGAGCTCATCTCGATCAACGGCCTCGTGGACCTCGCCGAGGAGATCGGCGGAGTCAAATTGAAGCGGAAATACAAGCTCGACGCCCCCCGCGGCGTCGCCGGCCGCAACAGCGACAACACCTTCATCAAAAAAATGCTCGGTTGGGAGCCTTCCACGCCCTTCCGCAAAGGGCTCGCGACGACCTATCGCTGGATCGAGGAGCAATACCTCGGACGCAAGGCGGGGAAAGCGACCGTCAGCGACGCCTTCTGATCGCGCGGCAGCCGTTGAATTTTGCCGGCGTTCACGTCGCGCGCCGGCCGGCAGGCGGGGGCTTTTTCCGGCTTCCGTCTCAGGCGCGGACGGCGGAGAATCCGCATCCATGAAAGTCTTCGTCACCGGCGGCGCCGGGTACATCGGGAGCATCTGCGTCGAGGAACTGCTCAACGCCGGCCACAGCGTCACGGTCTTCGACAATCTTTCGGAGGGGCATCGCTCGGCGGTGGACCCGCGCGCGGTCTTTGTGGAGGGCGACCTCGCCGACCGCGAGGCCGCGCGCGAGGCGCTCGGGCGGAGCGGCGCGGAGGCGGTGATGCATTTCGCGGCGAACGCCCTCGTCGGCGAATCGGTGGAAAATCCGGGCAAATATTTCCGGAACAATCTGGCCAACGGATTGAATCTCCTCGAGGCGATGCGCGATCTCGGAGTGACGCGGATCGTTTTCAGCTCGACCTGCGCGACCTACGGCAATCCCGAGCGGATCCCGATGACGGAAGATCATCCGCAGAAACCGCTCAATCCCTACGGGCTGTCCAAGCAGATGTTCGAACAGATGCTCCGCTGGTTCGAGAGCGCCCACGGCATCCGCCATGTCATCCTCCGGTACTTCAACGCCGCGGGATGCACGGAGCGCTTCGGCGAACACCATCGGATCGAGACGCACCTCATCCCGAACGTCCTCAAGGTCGCTTTGGGACAGAAACCGCACGTCGAGGTATTCGGCACGGACTACGACACGCCGGATGGAACCGCCATCCGCGATTACATCCATATCGTGGATCTCGCGCACGCGCACATCCTAGCCCTGAAACGCGAAGAGAGCGGGATCTACAACCTCGGCAACGGCGAGGGGAACTCGGTGCGGCAGGTCATCCATGCTGCGGCGAAAATCACCGGACGCAAAATTCCGACCCTGGACCGACCGCGGCGTCCGGGCGACGCCTCGCGGCTCATCGCCGCCAGCCATCGCGCGATCCGCGATCTGGGGTGGACGCCCCGCTTCGCGCGGATCGATCAGATCCTTGCCAGCGCCTGGGAATGGCATCGCCGGCATCCCGAGGGATATCCCGATTGAGCGGAGGCCATGCGCGGAGCGAGGTTTTCCTGAGGATGGGGTTCTGATGCGCGTCGAGCTCCTGAACATCGGCGACGAACTCCTTCTGGGGGCCGTGGCGAACGCGCATGCCCCGTGGATCGCGCAGAAGCTGGGCGAGATCGGCGCCACGCTCTCCCGTCAAACATGCGTCGCCGACGAAGGCGAGGGAATCCGCTTCGCCCTCGGCGAGGCGATGGCGCGCGCGGATCTCGTCATCACGACCGGCGGACTCGGGCCGACTTCGGACGACGTCACGCGCGCAACGGTTGTCGAGATGCTCGGACTGGAGACGCGGATCGATCCGCAGGTCCTCGACAACATTCGCGAACGTTCCCGCCGCCGCGGCGCGCCGATGCTCGACTCCATGAAATCGCAGGCGGTAGTTCCCGCGACGGCGACCGTTTTTTTCAACGCGCACGGGACGGCGCCCGGGCTGGGCGTTCCGGGCCGTTCGCCCTGCCGCTGGCTGCTCATGCTGCCGGGGCCGCCGCGCGAGTTGCATCCGATGTTCACGGAGCAGGCGCTGCCCTGGATCCGCGCGCGTTTTGCGGATCTTTTGCCCGTCGTGGAATGCCGCGTCCTGCATGTGGTGGGCTATGGCGAATCGCGGGTGGAGGAGCTTGTGGAGTCCCGTCTGCGGACGGTGGAGAACCTGAGGATCGCCTACTGCGCGCGTCCGGGCGAAGTGGATCTTCGCTTGTTGATCCGCGCGAAGGACGCCCGTGTCGCGCGGCAATCCGCCGACTGCGCCGAGGCCATCGCCCGCGAGGCGCTCGGCGAAGCGATCTTCGGCGTGGGGGAAGAAACCCTCGAACACGCGGTCGTCGCCCTTCTGCGCGCCCGGCGCGCCACGCTCGCGACCGCCGAATCGTGCACGGGCGGCTATCTCGCTCACCGGATCACCCTCGTGAGCGGAAGCTCCGAATGCTTCAAACAGGGCTGGATCACCTATTCGAACGACGCGAAGGCGACCCAACTCGGCGTCCCCGGCCATCTCCTCGTCGAGCACGGAGCGGTCAGCGAACCGGTCGCGCGCGCGATGGCCGAGGGCGCGCGCGATCGCGCGGGAACCACCTGGGCGCTTTCGACCACGGGGATCGCGGGGCCGGGCGGAGGGACGCCCGAGAAACCGGTGGGCGCCGTCTTTCTCGCGCTCGCGGGGCCGCGGGGAACTGTCTGTGCGCGGCATCGTTTCCCGCTCGATCGCGAGAGTTTCAAGTTCATCGTCGCGCAGACCGCGCTCAACATGCTGCGCCTGGAAGCGGGGAAGGCGGGATGAAAGAGCGGTTGAACGCTGTCGGATGCGTTCCGATGCGCGCGTTTCTTCTCGTTCTGCTGACGTTTTGCGTCCCGCGGACGGATGCGCGCGCGGAAATCGCCCTTCGCGTCACGCGCCCCGAAGAAGGCGAGCTCTTGACGATCGCCAAGGGGAAGACGTTCGTCATCGGCGTGGTGACGCCGCCGACGGCCGCGCTCGAGTGCAACGGCGCCCGATGCGATGTCTCCGCGGACGGCGCGTTCATTGGGTATGCGCCGTTCGCGGCGGCGCCCTCGCCGGTTCGGCAGGGAACCAACTGGTGCGATGTCGCGTTCGATTTCGTGCTGCGCGCGAACGGAGAGGAGATCGCGCGCCGGGTCTGGGCGATCTCGCCGAACAGTCCCTCTGCGGCGCTCGTGCCGGAGCAGGCGTTCGATCCGCCACGGACGGTGCGCGTTTTGAAGGAAGCCTGGCTCGGCATTCGCCGCGGCGCCATCGGGCGAACGCTTTTCGCGCCGAAGGATGCGCTGCTCTCCGCGGTTTCCACGGGAACGAACGGCTGGAGGGTGCGCCTCGAAGGGCGCGAAGAGGCCGTGGTGCCCTTGGATCTGGCGGAAATCGTCGACGAGGCGCCGGGCCGTTCGCGCGCCTGGATCATCGAAGACCGCGAGGGGATGCAGGTGACGGCGCGCCGCCTGGGCGGCGACGAGACGGAGATTTCGAGTCTGTCGTCCTGTTTCTGGGGCATGGGGTTCGCGGTGGACGGGCTGCGCGCGCGCATCCTGCCGCGCCCGATGCCGAAAGCCCTGGTGCGCCGCGAGGCGGCGGAGCATCCGCTTCGCGGGATGCGGATCGGCCTCGATCCGGGGCATCATCCCGACCGCGGGGCGGTCGGCCCGCGGGGGTTGGAGGAACGGGACGCGAACCTGCGCCTCGCGCGCGAGGTGGGGCGTCTCCTCCGCGCCGAAGGCGCAGAGGTCGTGTTCACGCGCGAGGAAGAAGCCCTGCCGCTCCGCGAGCGGCATGCGAGGCTCCGCGAGTTGGACCCCGAGATCGTCGTGAGCCTTCATCATAACTCGGTCGGCGACAACGCGGATCCGCGCGCGAAACATGGCGCCCAGACCTTCTGGTATCATCCCTGGTCGAAAGACCTCGCCGAAAAGATTCATGCCGCGATGCTGCGGGCGCTCGGGAGCGCGGACCTGGGGTGTCATCGGCGCGATCTTTACCTGCCGCGGTATCCCGGTTGTCCGACGGTGCTCCTCGAGCCGGAGTACCTGATCCTCCCCGAGATGGAAGCGGCGTTTCTCGACGCCGCCCGCCGCGCGAAGCTTGCCGCGGCGATTGTCGAGGGGATGCGAGCTTTCGCCGCGACGCGGCGCGGGATGGCAGAGTCCGCTTTCTGAATCTTTGGCCGACATCCTTTCCTCAGGGCTTGGGGCTTTATCCCCATCACGTTTCGTCCATGCAAACCGAGCAGGCCAAGAAATTTGAAGCTTCCGCACAGACCGTTGCGTCGCGTCGGATGGGGAACGATTTATCGATGTCGGCCATCTCCGGGCTTGGCCAGAATCGCGCGGACTGCTGAACTGGCGGCATGACAATTTTTGAGCGCATCATCGCCCGGGAACTTCCCGCCCAGATCGTTCACGAGACGCCGGAGGTCCTCGCCTTCCGCGACCTGCATCCGCAAGCGCCGACCCATGTGCTCGTGGCGCCGAAGAAGCCGATCGCGCGTCTGGCGGCCGCCGGACCGGCGGACGCCGGGCTCTTGGGGACTTTGTTGCTCGCCGCCGCGGAGGTTGCGCGCAAGCTGGGGCTGGAGGAGAACGGCTACCGCCTCGTGATCAACAACGGCGCCGACGGCGGCGAGACCGTGCCGCATCTCCACCTCCACGTGCTCGGCGGGCGAAGGATGGAGTGGCCTCCGGGATGAGCGCGCAAGACGTTAGGCGGGAGATTGAGGCCTCCGGAGGACACCTTTCGTGGCGCGAGCCCGCGCGCGAGATCCCCGCGGAGCGCGCGTGCGAAGTGTTGGTCGTTGGCGGCGGCCCCGCC
>JABWAM010000158.1 GCA_013360985.1 Verrucomicrobiia bacterium
GGTTCGTGTCCTGGCCGGTTCGATGGTCGTGATCAGCGTCGCGCTCGCGTGGCTTCTCAGCCCGTGGTGGATGCTCCTGGCCGCGTTCGTCGGCCTCAACCTCATCCAATCGGCGTTCACCGGGTGCTGCCCCGCGACGCGCATCCTTGGCAAACTGGGCGTCGGGAAAGGGAGATGCTGCGGCGGCGAAGATTCCGCGTCTTGATCGCGGTCGCGCCCTCGCATTTTTTTTGGTCTAAACGCCTCATTCGGCCGGAAAATTTGCGGATTTTTGGGATTTCTTGTTTCCCTTCGGCTCGTCTCGGTGGAGAGTGATTGTCCGCCTTTCACAAGTCCGATTTGCCATTCCCCATCCTTTCCCTGGAGCCTCTATGACGACTGTTCTCGAACCTCCGATGGTCGCGCCTTCGCGCGACGGCACGCGTAAACCCGTTCGCGCCCGGAAGGGGCTTGTTTGGCCCCGCGTTTTCACCCGCAAGGGAGTCCATCCTTACGAGGAAATCACCTGGGCGCGCAGCGACGTCAGCATCAGCAACGATCGGGGGGAGACCATCTTTGTTCAGCGCGGAGTCGAGCATCCCGATTTCTGGTCGCCCACCGCCGTTAAAATTGCCGCGAGCAAATACTTCTACGGCGACGCGAAAATCCCCGGCGCGCGCGAGAACTCGATTCGCGACCTCATCGATCGCGTCGTCAAAACAATCCGCAGTTGGGGCGAGGCGACGGACCACATATTTGCCTCGGCGAAGGACGCGCAGATTTTCGAGGAGGAACTGACCTGGCTCCTCGTCCATCAGCACGGGGCGTTCAACAGCCCCGTCTGGTTCAACTGCGGCCTGTGGCATCATCGCCGGATCAACGAAGGCGAAGCCTCCGGTTACTACTTTGACCGCAAGAGCGGAAAGGCGCAGCGCTCGCCCGGTCCCTATCACTATCCGCAGTGCTCCGCCTGTTTCATCCTCGATATCGGGGACGATATGGAGAGCATCCTCGATCACGCGATGAAGGAGGGGCGACTGTTCAAGTTCGGCTCCGGAACGGGGACGAACTTCTCCTCGCTCCGCTCCTCGCGCGAGAAGGTCTCGGGCGGCGGGCGCGCGAGCGGCCCGCTCTCCTTCATGCGCATCTTCGATTCCGTCGCCGGCGCCGTGAAGAGCGGCGGCAAGACCCGTCGCGCGGCCAAGATGGACATCCTCAACGTGACTCATCCCGATATCCGCGAGTTCATCTGGGCGAAGAAGACCCAGGAGGACATCGGACGGATCCTCACCCGCGAGCACGGCTATTCCAGTTCCATGGACGGACTGATCTATCACGACACGCTTCGTTTTCAGAATTCGAATCAATCGGTGCGCGTCACCCGGGATTTCATGGAGGCCGTGCTGGCCGATGGGGAATTTTGGACGAAGTATGTGCGCACGGGGCAGCCTTGTGAAAAACACCGCGCGCGGGGGCTCCTGCGTGAAATGGCGGAAAGCGCTTGGGACAACGCCGAACCGGGGATCCAGTACGATGACCACTCGAACGATTGGCATACCTGCCCGAATTCGGGGCGAATCAACGCCTCCAACCCGTGCAGCGAGTATTTCTTTCTCGACAACACCGCCTGCAATCTTGCGTCGCTCCGTCTGACGAGCTTCCTCGACGCCGAAGATCGTTTCGACACAAAACGTTTTCGCGCGGCAGTGCGCACGTTCTTTCTCGCGCAGGAGCTCATCGTGGATAACGCGAGCTATCCGACTGCTCAGATCTGCGAGATGAGCCACAAGTTCCGGACGATCGGGCTGGGCTATGCCGACGCCGGCGCTCTGCTCCTGGCTCTGGCGTTGCCCTACGACTCCGAGGCGGGCCGCCAGTTCATCGGGGCTCTCACGGGGATCATGACCGGCGAGGCCTATCTCATGTCGGCGCGCATCGCCGAGCAGATCGGTCCGTTTGCGGGTTTTGAGGAAAACCGCGAGCCGATGCGGCGCGTGATGCGCAAGCATGCCGGGCTCGCCCATGACCTCGTCGCCGAAATCCGGCGCGCCAATCCGGACCTCGAGCCGTACGCGGAAGAGTCCGCGCGCGTTTGGGACGAATGCTGCGCTTACGGCGAGAAGCATGGGTGGCGCAACGCGCAGGCCACGGTCATCGCGCCGACCGGCACCATTTCCTTTCTGATGGACTGCGACACGCTCGGCATCGAGCCGGATTTCGCGTTGGTGAAATTCAAAAGCTGCGCCGGCGGCGGGCACCTCAAGATCGTCAATCAGATGGTTCCCCGCGCCCTAAGAAAACTCGGCTACAGCGACGCGCATGCCAAAGATCTTTTTGTTTGGCTTGCCGGCACAATGACGCTGCGCAGCGATTGTCCGATCAATCGCGCTTCGCTCAAGGCGAAGGGTTTGAATGACGCCGAACTGGACCGCCTCGAAGCTGCCGTCGCCAACACGGCGACCCTGACGCAGGTGACGAACGCGGGGACGCTTGGAGAGGCGGCGCTCGCCCGCCTCGGTTACCAACCGGAGCAATATGCGGCGAAGGGTTTCAACCTTCTCAAGGAAATCGGTTTTTCCCACGAGGATATCGCCGCGTCGGACGAGGTGATTTGCGGTCGTTTCAGCATCGAAGGCGCGCCTCACATCAAGCCCGAGCACCTCGGGGTGTTCAGTTGCGCGAACGTCTGCGGAAACGGCAAGCAGTTCATCCGGCCGATGGCTCACATCGAGATGATGGGATACGCCCAACGTTGGATTAGCGGGTCCATCTCCAAAACCGTCAACCTGCCTCACAGCGTCACGGTGGAGGATATCGAGCAGATCTATATCCAGGCGTGGAAGCTCGGGGTGAAGTCCGTAGCGGTCTACCGCGACGGCTCCAAGGGTGTCGCCCCGCTCTCATCGGGCGGGAAGAAGAAAGAGAGCGAAGCTGCGGCGACCGCCGAAAAACTGAAGCAAGCGACTGCGCACGTGATGCAGCTCGAGAAAAAACTTGCCGAACGCGATCTCGAGATCGAGCGGCTTCGAAAGTTCGGCGCGGCGCAGGCAGCGGCTTCTCGTCGCCGTCCGCCGCTCCGCCGCTTCGGGGAGACCCACAAGTTCACGATTGGCGGAGCGCACAAGGGGTATCTGACCGTCAACCTGTATGAGGACGGTTCTCCGTGCGAGGTCTTTCTCACGATGAACAAGGAGGGCACGTTCGCCTCAGGCATGGCCGACGTATTCGCCAAGTTCCTGTCGCTCGCGATCCAGCATGGGATTCCTCTCAAGGAGATCGCGGAGAGCTTCAAGCACACCCGATTCGAGCCGTGCGGCTTCGTGGACAATCCGCGCCTGCGCAGCTGTGATTCCGTGGTGGATTACGTGGTTCGCTACCTCGAGCTTGTCGAAACGGACAAAGGGCAGGGGCTCCTCGATTTTAACCGCCCGCCGCCGGCGGAAACGTTGAACCCAAGCGCATCGTCCAACGGGAACGGGCATGAGCCCGCGACGGAAACGCCCGCGCCGCCGCGTCAAAGTGCGGCCGCCGTCGGCGTCAGCAACGGGAAATACAGCGAATGTCCCTCCTGCGGCAGCCGGAACCTCCGTCAGGCCGGCGCCTGCATGGCCTGCCAGGACTGCGGCTGGAGCGCCGGCTGCGGGTGAGAACCCGCGCGTCGCGCCGCCGTCTTTCGGGCTCGCGCTCCGGCGGGTTCGCCCATCCCGACGCGATGGGCGGGTGCGTTCGGGCGGCGTGCGCAAGGAGGACGCCGCGGTCGGGGCGCAATTGCGGTTGACCTCGCCGGTCGGTTGCGCGAACCGGGCGTGTCATGCCTCTGTCCGATCTTCTGGCGCGCTCCGCGGCGGCGGTGGTGGGCGCCGCGCTCCTTTCCTGCGCGCTCTGTCCGTTCCTGGCGAAGGCCGCTCCTCGCCTCGGCCTCATGGATGCGCCGGACGAAGATCGCAAACGGCACGGCCGCCCGATCCCGCTCGTCGGAGGAATCGCCGTATGGCTGGCTGCGGGTTTCGCGCTGTTTCTGACGGATCGCGCCGCGCTCCTCGCATGGGGATGGATTGGACTCATGGGAGGGGTGGGATTGACGGATGACTTGATCGGATGGCGCGCGGGTCCGAAGCTGGCGCTGCAGTTTGGGGTTTCTTGCGTTTTAGCCGCGATCGCTCTTGCCGTCTCTCCGTCGAAAGGGAGTGACGGGGAGGTTGTTGTCGCGCTCTGTGGTTTTCTCTTGGCGCTGGTTGTGCTCGTCAACGCATTCAACTTTACCGACAACAGCAACGGCCAGTGCGCCGGCCTCGCCGTCGTGAGCCTTGGCGCGGAGGGCCTCGTGCTCGGTGCGCGCGGCGGCGAATCGTCCGGATTCTTTCCGTTGATTTTCGCCGCCGCGTTTTTGGGGTTCTTGATATGGAACTATCCTTCCGCGCGCGTTTTTCTTGGGGACTGCGGCAGCCATCTCGCCGGTTGCGCGGTGGCCTTCGCGGGCCTGACGGTTGTTGAGGACGCCGGTTCGTCTGCGCGGATCGCCGACTTTCTTGGCCTTGGATTGCTCGCCTTCGTTCCCTTGCTGGATTTCTCTGTCGCGGTGGGAGGTCGCCTCCTCCGCGGTCAGGCGCCATGGAAGGGAGATATGACCCATCTCTTCCATCGTCTCGTTGCGCGGGGAATGAAGCCTGCGGCGGCGGTTGCCGCGCTCTGGCTCGCCGCGCTTGTCGCGTCCGCCCTGGGAGCGCTCATCCTGCTGCGGTAATCGAAAGGGTCTTCGGCGGGAGCAAATCAGGCTTCCTTTTCCGGATCTCCCTTCTCCTGCTAATCGTGCGCCAGCTTCGCGGCGGCGAGGAGATCGAGGAGGATCTGACTCGAGAGGGAGGTCGTGTCAGGGAATTTTTTCTCCCCTCGCAGTCGCTCGATGAGATCCACGCGCAGATGATAGCCGTAGAGGTCGCCCGAGAAATCGATGAGGTGCGCCTCGACGCGCATGGCGCCGCCCGTCTTCACGGTCGGACGCGTTCCGACATTGACCGCCGCGGCGAACACTTCGCCCTCGACGAGCACGCGCGCCGCATAGACGCCCTTCGCGGGGAGGACCTCGTTCTCGACATGAAGATTCGCAGTCGGAATTCCCATCTTTCGTCCGAGGGCATCGCCCGGTTCGACGCGTCCGACAATTTGGTACGGTCGACCGAGGCGCGCATTGGCCGCCTTGATGTTCCCCTTGGCAATGAGCCGACGGATGGCGGTGCTGCTCACCGCGTGGCCTTCGACTTCTACCGCGGGCACCTCGATGGTTTCGATGGCGCGGAGCGCGGCCCACTGATGCAAAAGAGTGAAATCTCCGTCGCGGTCGCGTCCAAATCGCCAACGAGGGCCGACCACAACTCCTCGGAGCATCGGCACGCAGCGATGGAGACGATCGAGGAACGCCCGAGGCTCGATGCGCGCCAGGCCGGGCGTGAAATCCATCACCAGCGTGAAGTCCGCGCCGAATGAGGAGAAGAGTTCGATGTCCTGCATCTCGGTGGTGAGCAGAGGCGGACATTCTCGGGGCCGCAACACCTTGGCGGGGTGCGGATGGAAGGTCAGCATTCCTGCGTCGCTGCCTGTCGTCATGGCGAGGCGCGCGGCCTTTCGGATGACGGCTTGATGGCCAAGATGGACGCCGTCGAACACGCCGACTGCGAGAACGATCGGGCGCGGATTGCGTCCCAACTCTTTGAGGTTCCGATAGAGACGCATAATGAAATTTCCGCACAGCCGTCCCACAGGTTCTTGAAAAAGGTGTTGGATTGAGCGGTTTTGCCCTGCCACACAGCAGGGATGAAAAAACAACATCCCAATCCAACGCGGT
>JABWAM010000159.1 GCA_013360985.1 Verrucomicrobiia bacterium
GGAACGCCGCGCGCCGCGCCTCCGCAAGTTTCAGCAATATCTGACCGCCGAAACGCGTCGCCTCCAGGCGTGGCATCTCGCCGGCGCGGACGGCTGCGAACTTGCCGCGTCCCGGAGCCGGATGATGGACGCCCTCCTTGACGCGCTGCTCGACACGGCGGCGCGGGAAACGGGTTTCGCGGCGAACGCCGCCCTGCCGTTCTGCCTCGTGGCCATCGGCGGATATGGACGGGGGGAGCTCAACCCCTTCAGCGATGTGGATCTCCTGTTCCTGCTCGGCGCCGCCAAATCGCCGGACCTGACCCGCGTGAACGCCGCCGTGGAAAACGTCCTTTACGCCCTTTGGGATCTCGGCCTGAAGATCGGCCACGCGACGCGGACGGTGGAGGAATGCCTCGCGCAAGCGCGGACCGACATGTCGTCCTGCACCTCCCTCCTGGAGGCGCGTCTGATTCGCGGGCCGGCGGCCGTTTTTCGCGGCTTCGAGAAGGCTCTCGAACGCGATGTCCGGAGGCGCGCGGACGCCTACGTGGAAGCGCGGACGCGCGACCAGGCGCAACGCCACGCGAAGTTCGGCGGAACGGTCTTCGTCCAGGAACCCAACGTCAAGAACGGCTGCGGCGGATTGCGCGATGTGCACAACCTCCTCTGGATTGCCCGGACGCGCTGGGGGATCGCCACGCTCGCGGAAATGGCGCGGGAGAAGCGCCTCCCCAAGATCGAGGCCGGACGCCTGCGTCGGGCTTACGATTTTCTGATGCGCGTCCGCAACCAGCTTCACTACATGCACGGACGCGCCAACGACGATTTGCCTCTCGCGATCCAACCTCAAGTCGCCGGGGCGCTGGGGTACCGTGATCCCCATCTCCTCGCGCGGATCGAAGTCTTCATGCGGGACTATTACCGCCATGCGCGCGACATCTTCGTTTTGACCGAAGCGCTCGGGCGCCGCTTCGACGCCGAAGCCAAGGAACGCGTCCGCCGCACCGGCCTGCGCGGCCTCTTGCGTCAACGCCCCCGCGCGCGGAGCGTCGAGGGCGGCTTGCTCCTCAAAAACGGCGTCCTCGAGCGCCCCGAGCACGGCCCTTTCCCGCGCGACGCGCATGAGATCATGCTCGCGTTCCGCGCCGCGCAAACGCACGGCGCCGCTCTGGATACCGGAGTCTCGAGCCGCATCCGCGCAAACCTCAAGCTCGTCACGCGCGAATTCCTCTACTCCTCCAGGGCGCGCGAGGTGTTTCTTGCGATTCTGCGCGCCAAAGGAGAGGTGGGGCGGATCCTGCGCGCGATGCACGAATGCGGTTTCCTCGGCGCCTATCTCCCTGAGTTCGGCAAGCTCGACTGCCTCGTGCAACACGAATTCTACCATCGCTACACCGCCGACGAGCACACCCTCGTGGCCATCGAGAAGCTGGACGAGACGCTCGACGCGCGCGAAGGAGTCCTGGCGCCTTATCGCCGGGTCTTTCAGCAGCTTGAAGACCCGCACCTGCTCTACCTCGCCATCCTCCTCCACGACACGGGGAAGGCCACCGCCGCCCGCCATCACACGGAAGCCGGCGCCGAATGCGCGCGACGCGTCGCACGGCGCCTCTGCCTCGACCACGCCTCGGGGCGCACCCTACTCTGGCTCGTGGACCAGCACGGAGCGATGGCCTCGCTCGTCGCGCGCAGGGATACGGAAGACCCCGCGACCATCGAAGACTTCATGCGCCTCGTCGGTTCTCAGCCGCGCCTCGACATGCTCCATCTCCTCACTCTCGTGGACGGGCTCGCCGTCGGAAGCGGCGCCTGGAACGAGTGGCGGCAATCCCTCCTCTGGCAGCTCTATCACGAGACCTCTCGGGCGCTCGGCATGAGCGGCGTGGCGCGCGTGGACGTGGACGCCCGCCGCGCCGATCTCCGCAAGGATCTCTCCGCCGCACTCGCCGGACGGATCACCGCGGAAGAACTCGACGCCCACTTCTCGCTCATGCCGTCGCGCTACTGGAGGCGCGTGACGCCCGCGGAACTCGAGCGGCATCTCGCCGCGATTCACGAGTTCTTCGAGGAACTCGTCGAAGGGCAAGAGGCGGAGGCCGCCGCGATCGTCCGCTGGCAGCCCTTCCCCGACCTCGGTTATACGGAGGTTGTCGTCTGCTCTTGGGATCGGCATGGGCTTTTCGCGCGGATCGCCGGCGCCTTCGCGGCGACGCGCATCAACATCTTGAGCGCCGACATCTATACGCGCGGAGACAGTCTCGCTCTGGACCTCTTCCATGTCTGCGATCTCGATCATCGCGCGGTCCAGGACGAATCCCGTCTCACACGGATGCGCGCCCTATTGCGCGATCTGCTGACCGGACGCATGGAGCGCGCGCTGCCGGATCTGATCCACGAAGAATACGCCTCGATGCGCCGGATCCCGCTTCAAAACGAGGAGATGTTCCCGACCCGGATCACCTTCAACAACGAAGATTCCGAACGCGCCACCATTCTCGAAATCGTCACCCCCGACCGCCTCGGGCTTCTCTATCATGCGCTCGACGCGCTCAGCGGCGGCGATCTCGACATCGGCCTCGCGCGGATCACCACCGAAAAGGGAGCGGCCATCGACGCGTTCTATCTGACGGACCGCGACGGAAACAAAATCACCGATGCGACGCGCCTGCATGAGATTGCCTCCCGCCTTCGCGCGCGCATCGACGAACTGAACCGCCCGTTCCGCAATGGGAACGCCTTCAGCACGACGGACGCGGGATGAGCCTTCCGCCGACTTCTTCCTCCTCGCGCTCCGCGCGTCTCGCGGGTTTGGCTGCTGCGGGCGCCGCTCTCCTCCTCTTCGCCGCGCACAACCTGAGATACAGCCTCTCGCACGGCGCTCTCGCAAGCCAGGGGCCGGACCTCTGGTTTTACCTCTTGGTCGCGCGCGGATGGGAGACGCTGAATTTCTTCGACGTCACCCGCCTGCTCGTCGCGCCCGCCGCATGGCTCTCCACGGCGCACGCCATGACCTATCTGATCGCGCTCGCCGCGCTCGCGAACGCCGCCGGCGCTTTCCTCGTCGCCGCGCGTCTGGAGGCCTTCCTGCCCGCCGCGTCGAATCCGACGCCGGGGTTTGCGATCCGTTTCGCGGCAGGATTCCTTTTCGCGCTGCTGCCGCACAACCTCGCGTTGTCCGTCGCCTCCTTCACGCATTGCACGATCGGGCAGATCTTTCTTCTCGGCGCGCTCCAGGGGTTCTTGCCGTGGCTCGATGGACGCCGTCCTCGGCCGGGAAAACTCGCCTTCGCCTGTCTCCTCGAAGCGGCGATCATTGGCCCCGAGGGCATCGCCACGACGGCCTTCTTCGGCTTGGTGGCGCTCCGTCGCTGGGGTTCGTCCGTTCTGCGCGGAATCTCGGCGACGAAAGAGGCTTCACGGCAAACCGAGCGATGGCCGCGGCATCTTCTCGCCGCGGCTCTGGTCGTTCTGATTGGGGTCGCCTACGAACCTGCGTTTCGCCTTTGGGCGCGAGCGGTCTTCTCCTGGCGCGGGATCGATCTCGTCTGGCAGCGGACACTGCTCTCGGGGGATCTCCTCCCGCTCGGCGCGTCGTTCTTCACGATCTTTCACGGGGTCAACCTGCTCTGGATCGCGCTGGCGGCATGGCATCTTTGGAAGGGCGGCGCGAAATCGCTCGCGTGGATGGCGTTCGGGTTGGCGACGCTTTCGCTGCGCGTCTTTCGACCCGTCTTTCTCCTGCAATTGATCGGCTACGTTCTCCTCCTTCAACTCCTCGCAAAGGGCCCCCGACCGAAATACGCGTGGACGGCGGCGCTCGCGCTTCTTCTTGCCCTGACCGCGGCGCCGCTCACGCCGCCCGTCTTTCCCGCGCACCTTGCAACCGCCGCCAAGGAAATCGCCGGTCGCCTTCCGAAAGAGAGTTGGATCGCCTGCTCGCCCACCTACGGATTCTTCCTCGAGGCCTGGACGGAACGTCGCGCCACCGCCACCCTGCATCGTCCTGATCCGCTCTGGGCGCAACTCGCCGCATCGCCACCCGCGGAATGCGCGCGACGGATGCGAACAGAGGGGGTCGGCGTCCTCTGGATCACCAGCCACGATTTTCGTCTCACCCCCGAGGGCTACTGGAGCAGCTCGGGACTTCAAGAGACCCTTCAGCCGCTGGACGATGCCGCCTTTCGGGACCGCGTCGTCGTGCGACTCGCCCTCGGGGAAAGCCTGACGCCCCTCCGAGACGTCAAGGAGGGGGGCGACGCGCGCCTTCGCGTCTGGTGGGTCGGCGCCGAGTAATCGGCTACCAAGACTCCATTTCGAGGTGTTGATCGCTAAACAGAATTGCGGATTTCAACTTACCAGGGCGTCCGTGATGGTATCCGCTGTCTCGCGCCACGCGAATCGGCGTCGTGAGCGCGCCGAGATCCAATCCGTTGGAATGGAGATAGATATAGGAGAGGTACGTCGGATCGCCCGCATGCGGATCGTTTTTCTTGCGCGGGTCCGACGGGCACACCATCCCCCAATAGGCGGAGTCGTACTGAATCAGAACGAAGCGAAGGTCAATTCCTCCCGCTCCTCCGCCTCCGTCAAGATTGACGTTGTCCGCCGTGAGCGCGGGGAGCCGGCCGCTATTTTCTGCGGCGTAAATCTGAAGCCCATTGCCAATCCCCCGAAGGTTCGCCAAGCATTGGGCGGCGCGCGCGCGACGGCGATAGTCTTCGAATTGACGCAGCCCCAACGTTGCAAGAATCGCCAAAATTCCTACCGCGAGCAGGATCTCGAGGAGAGTGAAGGCGCGCCGTTTACCTCTCACTTTCGGAGCGTTTCAGAAGGATGATCGGGTTGCCGTTCGCGTCGAACCCCGTAAAGTTTCTCTGGGAAACCTCGCGCGGACGCAAATCGTAAACCTTGCCCTGATAAATCGCCTGACTCGTGGGATCGGATTGGACATCGAGTTGAAAGTAGAAGAGCGCGTTCGAACTCGATGTCGGATTGGGCGTGGAGATGCTCAGCGTCCACTCGCCTTTGGTAGAGACATTCGTAAAAGCTGAATAGTTGCCGCCTCCGGCGAGTTTCACGTTGTAGGTGGTGACCACTGGGTTTTTGAATTCTTGATAATCGTCGAGAGTTTCAAGATCCGTCAAGGAGCTCGCATCAAAAAGCAACGACCCGTAGTTCCCCGCGAGGAGCCATTCCTCCGTAACCCCGGTATTGAAGTCTTTCAAAAGCACGGTGCTCGCCCCATGCGCAAGCTTGAGTTGAAGATCTTCCAAAGGCTTGTGCGAAAAAAACACCGCCTGAACGGTGACGGAACGCACGGGGTAATCCTCTTGGACGGAGATCGTCAAACCCGTCGTCCCGCCGACCGAAGGACTGACCCCGGTCGAGTTCGTATTCCAGGAAAAATTCGCGGGAACGACCACGATCGCCGTGGAATCTTGATCGCCTTCCGGCGGGAGGAAGGTGCTCGTCGTGCGCGGGCTTCCCTGGTTGACGTTTTCTCCGCCCCACGGACCATAGCTGGACGAACGGTATTGGCGCACTTTGTCCAGATATCCGGGCGGCGTCGGGTTCTGCCCAAGCATCGGCAGGACCGATCCGCAAAGGACCCACGTGAGGAGGAGATGAGCGAGAAGGCGACTTTTCATAACGGAGGTCCCTTCGCAGGCAAAATCAGAGTTAAGGAATTTCTTGCGCCGAAGGCGCAGCTGTAATGCGGGCTTCCGTGAACTCGCGAACCGGTTTCCCGGAGGGATCCACGATTCGCGCGTTGAGGAAGATGATCAGATTCCGTTTCGACGTGGAGTCCGCCTTGGACTGGAAGAAGCG
>JABWAM010000006.1 GCA_013360985.1 Verrucomicrobiia bacterium
AGCGGATGCGCAGGCGACCGACCTGAACAAGCGGCTGGCCGACCTGCGGGTGAACCTGGCGTCGGAGCAGCGGGCGCTGACGTCGGAAGAGTCGCGGCGCGACCGGCTCCGGATCGTCGCGACGGCGCGGGCGACCGCACGGACCGGCGTCGAAATGGAAGCGCTCACCGCGGTAAGCGCCGCGGCCCTTGCGCTCTACGACATGACGAAGGCCGTGGACAAAACGATGCGGATCGAGGGCGTGCGCCTCCTGGCGAAGATCAAGGTTCCGCAGCCATGAAGTGCGCGCGCCTGACGATCAGCGACCGCGCGAGCGCGGGCGTTTACGAAGACCTCAGCGGCCCTGCGATTCAGGCGGAAATTGATCGGCTTTTCGAAGGGCCGCTCGAGTGGCGCGCCGCCGTCATCCCGGACGAACAGGAACGCATCGCCGCGGAACTGGCGCGATGCGCGGACCGCGAGGAATGCTGGCTCGTGCTGACAACCGGCGGCACCGGTCCCGCGCCGCGCGACGTGACCCCCGAGGCGACGCGACAGATCCTGGATCGCGAGCTTCCCGGCATCGCGGAGGCGATGCGCGCGGTCTCCTTCGCAAAGACGCCGACCGCGATTCTCTCGCGCGCCGTCGCGGGCACGCGCGGACGCAGCCTGGTGATCAACCTTCCCGGAAATCCAAGGGCGATCGGCGAATGCCTGCCGCCGCTCGCATCGGCGATCGCCGAGGCGATCTTTCACCTGCGCAACGTTCGCGTGCGCCTGAAACGCCGATAAATCGGCGCCGTGCGGCCGAAATCCAAAACGCGGCGCGTACGCCGCATGCGCTTTGGTCGAGGAGGGGCTCTCCCGCGCATTCCGCAAAAATCCAAGGCGTTCCCAAATCCACGGATCAGCTCGATTTTCAGAGAGCAACCCTCCTCATCATCCATGGAGGATCGGAGAGGTGGGTCGTGTCGAGATTTCAGACTCTCCACAAGAGGGATGCGACGGCTCGGCCGGCGGCCTCGCCCTACCTTTCCACCGTCCGGCTTGGGAAAAATCCGCTCGGTCGCGAAGCGAGGGAGGGCGAGGCCGCCGGCCGAGCCACCCAGTCCCGACTCTTCTTCGGAGCCGGCGGCGTCGCCGCCGCGGCTTGAGTCCAAATGTGGCGAGGGCGTCGCATGTTCTTCGACCGAGGATGGACTCCTCCACGCCTGACGCGGGGATTTGGGGCGTTGATCCGCTCTTGACGAATCCTTCGCGGCATTCAACCGTGGATCGGAACTCCCGTCGGCCGACGGATCCATCCTCTCCCATGATCACGATCGAACATCTCTATCTCTCGCCCGGACACAATTATAAAGGCCACTTCGGCGGGTCGCCGGGGACCCATCCCCTGATCGAGCGTTCTACCGTGCGCTGCGTGGCGGGCAAAGGAATCGAGGGCGACCGCTACTTCGGTCACGAAGAGGGGCACAAGGCGCAGATCACCTTTTTCGCGGCCGAAACGCATGACGCCCTCTGCGCCAAGTTTGGGCGGCACGAGGTCGCGCCGTCGGTCTACCGCCGAAACGTCATTCTGCGCGGCGCCGATCTCAACGCCTGGATCGGTTGCCGTTTCACGCTCCAGGGAATCGCGTTCGAAGGAACCGAAGAGAGCCGCCCCTGCGCGTGGATGGATGAGGCGTTCGGCCCCGGCGCGAAGGCTGCCATGAGCGGAAACGGTGGCCTTCGCGCGCGCATCCTCACGAGCGGCGAACTCTCCGTCGGCCCGGCATGACCTCCTTCGCGGCCCTGATGCTCGCGGGAGGGCAATCCCGACGCATGGGTCGCCCCAAGGCTTTTCTCGCACTCGAGGGCGAACCGCTCTGGCGTCGCCAGTGCGCCCTGCTCGAAACGCTCGCTCCGTCGGAACGCTTGCTCTCCTCTCCTCCGGGAGATCCGCTGGCTCGCGAAGGCTGGCGACCGATCGCGGATGCCGCCGCCGGCGCGGGACCGCTTGGAGGAATCGTCGCCGCCCTGGAAACGATCGTTTCCCCTCTGCTGCTCGTGCTCGGCGTGGATCTCCCCGCCATGCGCGCCGACGTTCTGCGGCGGCTCCTCGACGCCGCGCAACCGGGCCTGGGCGCCGCCTTCCGCCGCGAAACATGGTATGAACCGGTCGCGGCGGTCTATCCCCGCGAACTCGCTCCTTCCGCGCGACGGCGGCTCGAACGCGGCGAGTGCGGCCTTCAGGCCCTTTGCGCCGAAGCGGCGCGGCGAGGAATGCTGACCTCTCTTCCTTTGCCCGAGGCATGCGCCGGCGCCTTTCGCAACTGGAACACGCCCGCCGATGCGTCAGGCGCGGAGACAGATCCCGTCTGCGGCGGGGAAACCGATGAGAACGCGGACGCTCCCGATCATTGACGAGGGTTGCAGCGGGGCAAGAGTCTTGCCGATAAAGAGAAACTCCACGAGGACGAGACGCTCAAGACGATGCTCGGGGTGAAGAAGTTTCCCGACCAGAACACGCCGGGAGAATGGCTGCGGCAGATTGGCTGGGCGGAGGTGAAGTGCGGGTTGGTGAGAAAGTCGTGAGTCAAAAACCCATCACTCACGATCAGGAGGCGACGAAAAGCCTTCCTTTCGTCTCGTGTCCTTTGATCGTCCCGAGTAAAATGGCCGCATGCGAATTATTTGGTTTCTCCTTTTCGGTTTGTTCGGTTTGGGACCAACGCGGGTTGCGGCTGAGGATCATTTTGAACCCGGTGGCCCCTTGCAAGGAGTCAAACTGCCGCGATTCCCCACCCAACACGGAGAAAAACCCGGTTACCCGGGGGTGATCCCTGAATTGCAGACCAGGGATGCCACAGGAAACTTGCTCTTTACCGCCGAAGCCCTGCCGCCGGAACATCAGCTTTTCGACGGTTCGGTGGAGCATTTTCGCGCCTATTTTTTTAAATACCTGCCCGTCAAAAGTTTTTTTGATCGTCAGAGCCTAATCAAAAATTGGCTGGCGCGAGACCTGTTGCCTCAACAAGCGGAGGATTATGCCGAGCCGGTTTACTGGGTGCCGCGTCATGCCGCTGAGCGACCAACCGGCCGATTCAACCGGCCGGTGCGCGTGGTGCGCGGACGGGTAAAAACCACGGTCTTCGATCTCGCGGCGGGTCATCTGCCAGCGGGGATGTACGCGGTCCGGGTGATCGGGGCCGTCGAGACCAAGGATCTCATCCGTCATCGTAAACCGCTGATCCTGCGACTGACCGTGAATGACGGACTCAAGGGAGAGAAGAACACCTCCCGCTTCCGATGCAAGTACGTGGACGAATTTTACGTCCTGGCCGAGTTCTATTTCCATGCTCCGGAGGCGCGCGCCTACCATCTGACCTTGGCGGTGGACGAGGGCACCCAAGTGACGCCGCTCATCCACAACCTCGAGTTGCACGATGCGCTGGCAGGAGCAACTCACCGGGCCATCAAAACCAAAACGACGCTGACCTCTCCTCTCGGCAAACCGCCACAACCACCGGTCACCGATGCCGCCCGGCTGCAACGCGACGCGGACTTGTGGGGCGCCATCCCGCCGCTTAACGCCCAGTTCGGCATCACGTATGGCATGGGCGGGGACGATCCCAAGAAAAACTGGCCCAATATCGGCGCAGGCGGACTGACCTCCGAACAGATCCAGGCCCAGTACGGCGAATGGAAACTGGCGCCTTTGGGCCCCCTCCTGTTACAAAACGCCAAGCTGCAACTCACGTATGCGATTGCCGATCTGGCTGCGGGCAAACCGTTGCCGGACCCATACCCTTTCAAAGATCGCGGCCTGGGCGTTTACACTCCCCCCAGCAAGACAGAGGAGACTCCGCAGAATTGGTGTCCGATTGCCAACGGAGTGCGCGATCGTGTGCGCACGGCCGTGGAGGAGATCAAAAAACGGACCCTGCAATTCGATAAAAACGGCGACGTCAACGCTGGCCGCGACGCCGCCGTCCTCCTCTGTCGTTTGGCCTATGACTATCCGGGATACGACAGTTCCAATGATTTAAGCGCGCTCATGGTTCAGCCAGGCGCTTATGGACGGGATATGGGCTGCCGCCGACGCGATCCACGCAGCAACTATTTTCCCGTGGATTTTCTCGACAACTACGACCGTTTGTTTGAACTGATCAAGAGCGATCCCGGCCTCCCCCAATCCGTGGGACGTTTCGTCCCGTGGATCAAAACCCCGCAGGATGTCATCCGTTTGCTGGACGTTTACTTAGTTCAGACCATGGCCAAGCGTTGGCTCCGTTATCATTACTACTACGCCAACGAACCCACGAAGATCCTGCGACCGGTGCGCGTGCTCGGCGATCCACACGTCACCAACCCATGGATGGAGTGGCTGTTCAGTTCCACGTTCCTCTACCCGCAACCGCCCTCGGGCTTGCAGGATCTGTTGGTCACCGGCAATGATCGTGACGGCATCGGTTACATCGGTTCGTTTTATTACTGCGGAAGCGAACAGTGCGCTCCCAAGGCAGCGGAACTGGAGGATTATCTGGCGGAAGGAGGCGATCCCAAGTTCGACCTGCGCGATCCCCGGCGCTACCCCAAACCCGTGGCAGCCTGCCGTTGGTTTGTGGACACCCGTATGGCCGGACTGTTTTGGCCTCGGATCGGCGACGTCGGCGGACCGGACAAGACTTATGGCGCGTGGTTCGACCACTTCAAGGAAATGGCGCCGTTGGGGTGGCGGTGGACCAAGGAGGCGCAGTTTGCTTTCATCATCAAACACTTTTGGGGAAGGGGCGATTTCAAGGACGCCGAGTGGGCGGAAATTGAAAAAGCCGCCGCCACTCTCAAACGCGCCCCATGGCTGGAGACCCCCTCCCGGGTTGTGGCCAACTGGTTTGGGCTTCTGGAGACGGGGCGCCCGCATGACGACCCGCGTTTCCGTCGCAATGTTTATCTGCGCATCGGTCTCGGCCACGGACATGCCCATGCTGACAGCCTCGACTTGCAGGGACACGCCCACGGCTATCCCTTTACCATTGATGGCGGCCAGCGCTCCGGCTACTCGAGCCCGGCCGATTTCACGACGCGGATCCACAATCTGGTCGAGATTGACGGCAAGAACATGCGGACCCATTCCTGGGTGACAGCCCTCAGCGACGCCGAGGGAGCGCGCTATCTGGCGGCGGAACTGGTCCCTCCAGGCAACCATCCCAATCTTAAACTCTACCGGCGGCAGGTGGCTTTGCTGGACGTGGACGAACCCGGCGAACCGCAATCTTTACCGGTGCCCCAGACCGGTCCCAACGCCAAGGATCTCCCTCCGCTGACCGCATCGCCCATCAGCTACATCTTTGACGTGGTCCGCGTTTCGGGCGGTGGGACCAACACTTATTGTTTCCACGGTCCCATCGAGGACGAGATGACGACCAATATCCGGGAAACGATTCAAGGGATGGCCAATCTCAAGGCCGAGGCGGACAAGGAATATCTCAAGATTTTTCCCGAAGCGGAATTGGTGACCGCGGGAACGGCTCCCGAGATTTTGGAAGCCACCTGGCGGTTGTCGCGGGAACCCAACCTGACCGGCGGCAGAGGATTTGGCGTGGAAAAAGGGATGCATGCGGCGATCTGGGATGAAGCTTCTCCGCGCAAGTTTACCCGCCTGCACCTGTTGGGGGTGGCCGGCGCGCGCACCATGACCGGCCGCTTGGTTTGCAAACAGTGGAAGTATGTTTTCACAAATCTCCTGGTGCAAAAACGGCTTCCGACCGCAGGCGACACCGTCTTTACCGCCCTCATTGAACCGTATGTGGGCGAGCCATTCCTGACCGACCGGCAGCTTCTGCCGATCGCTGGCAATGAGACCGATGCCCGTCAAGCGGTGGCGGTTCAGGTGAAAACCAAAAACGGTCACACCGATTTGTTGTTTGCTGACGGTTCTCCAGAAAAGACGCGCGAGTTTTCCTGGGCCGGCGGCCCATGCCGGGTGGCTGCGGAATTTGCCAGTGTTTCGATGAATGCGCAGAGGCTCCGCGTGGCCGCCATTACCGGCGGCACACTCCTGCAAACTCCTGAGGTCTTGCTCCGTCCGGTGCGGCGCGAACTGACCGCCACGATCAAAGCCACCGATTATCCGGAAAAAACGGTTACGCTCGATCCGGTTTGGATCGAAGCCCCTCTCTCTGCCGGACGGGTGGTGGAATTCAGCAACGGTCAGCGTCCGGTGACCTACACGATCCGCCAAGCGATCGTCGCGAACGGTCAAACCCGGTTGATTTTGACCGGTGGCGCGGATTATTTTCTGTCGCGAGTGACGTCCGTGGACGCCGCCGCCAAACAGCTGCGTTGCGCGTTGGCCCCGCCGTATGTGACCAAGGAAAACACCGACCCGATTCCACGAATCAACCATCGCTGGACGGCTTCCACTGAGAGCGGTGGGAAAACCTGGCGCGCCGATTATGTCGGCATGGATTCGGATACCAACGAATATCTTTTTCAGTTGGATGGCGCGGTGAACGAGAGCGATTTCGGCAAGGGCGGCGGCTTCCGCCTATGGGAATACGGGACGGGCGACCAGGTTCGACGCAGCACTGCCGCCAGCCTGCGTTATGTGACCGACAAAATTTATGAGCTGACGACCGATGCCGAAATTGCGGTGGGACTCAAGGGAGGGCGGCTGGAGATCAGCGTCGATCGCCAGACTTGGAAGGAGTTGCCCGCCAAAGCGGTCGGAGGAAAAGTCGAAGCTACGATCTCTCTGGCGACGCTGCTTTCCGCCCAGGGTCGAGTTTTCCTGCGAGTGCAGTGACAAACAAAACGGCGAATCGTCGGTCGGGATGGCGTTCTCCCCAAGAAGCGGATTTCTTTCAAAGGAGGTTGACGGAGGCGCAGCCGCGAAGGACGATGCGACGCCGTTCATGAAAAAGTCTGCTCCCCATGGATACGCGGCGTTTCGAACGCTGGTTGAAGCCTCCCCGAAGCCGGTTGTGCTGCTCGAGGGCAGCCGTGAGGCCCCTCCTGAAATTCTCGCGCGCATGGAAGATCTCGCGGAACATCTGATGCGCAGTTTTCCCAAGCTCGTGGCGCGCACCGGGAACGCGACGGGATCCGATCAGGCATGGGCGCGCGGGATCAATCGCGTGGATCCGAAGCGTCTGGAACTCCTCCTCCCTCGCCCGAGTTTCCAAAAAGGCGCCATCGCCGGGGGAAACACGGTGCATGCATTGGGCGACCTCAAGGAGGAGGATCGCCACGCGGGACGACTCGTGACCCGCGCGCAGTACGAGTATCGCGGAAGACGCGGGGCGGCGGCCTTTGACGGAATGCCGGAAACCCACAAGCCCTACCTAATCCGCGATGCCCTGAAGGTGCTCGGCTACGAGGATTACCGCGGGCGTTGCCACAAGGCGATTGCGGGACTCTTTTACGTCAACCCCGACGTCCCAACGGCGGAGGCACCGGCCAAACGATCCGCGTCTGCGAGGCGGAAGGAATCCCCGTGTTTCTCCACGAGGATTGGATGACGTGGGATTGGCTCGATCTTCCAGGGGCCGGCGCAACGTCACCATCCTCTCCATGAAACGGATGCCGCGGATCGAACGGGCGGAAAGTTGCCTCGGGTTCTTGTTCAGAAGAAGGATTCTGTTTGGGTCGCGCGCGTTGGCCCGGGACACCGGGCCATGGCCAAGGAACGCGCCGAAGGCTTGATTTGGTTCTGGATTGGACCGCATGCCCCCCCCTGCGAGCGTCTCCTCCGTTCCCCGTGACCATTCCATTGCGCACAAAGGCTCGCGCGTGATTGGCAAATTAAGCCGTCACGAGCAATCATCCGCTACGCAAGGTCTCCATTCTCGATGGGCATGAGCTCCGTTCACATTCAAGAGATCAAAACGCGTTTGGCGGCAATCGAGAGCGAGAGGCGGTGGACGCGCCAATATCGGCATCGGATGAAGGCCGGTTTTTGTCGCGGAAATGACGCTTTGTGACGTCGGAGGCTTCCGCATCAAGTGGAGCGGGTGATGGGAATCGAACCCACGTAACCAGCTTGGAAGGCTGGCGCTCTACCATTGAGCTACACCCGCGGAGACCGGGCGCATCGTCGCCCGGCGCGAACCTCCCGTCAAGCCCGCTCCCACGTCACGGCAACCCGTCGTCGGCGAGATTCGCGCGGGGATGGGAAGGATCGCGAAGGCAGGCGGCCACCTCGCGGCAGATGAACGCGACCGTTCGCGCGCGAAGCGTGCGCCCGCGCTCCCGCGCGGCATGCCGTCGAGGGTCATCCTCATCGCGCAAGGTCCGGTCGGCTCGCGGGTCACCTCGAAAGGTCGCGTCGTCCACGATGCCGAAGTCGGCGCCGCGCAGGCGGCGCGGTACGCGCGGGAGAGCGGCAAGACGAACGTCGGCGGGATGATCGAGCAGCATCAGGCTGGTCTCGTCGGCGGAGGCATGTCCGATATTGAGACTTCCGCGCGGATCGGTCACGAGGGCGAGGTAGGCCAGGAGACGCACCTTGGCGCCCGGCCGACGAGCCTCCTCGACGAGGCGACGGAGAATCATGTTGTGGTTTCGGGCCCCATGGCCGTTGACGAGGACCATCGTGCGGAAGCCCCAGTCGCGCGCGCGGACGATCCAGCCGCGGACCTGCAGAGCGAATTCTTCCTCGGGAAAGTAACCGCTGCGCAACGAATGCTTGGGAAAGTCCATCCCCACGACATAGGCTCGACGAGAAACCCCCAGGTGTCCGAGCATTTCCGCGGGGCGTTCCCGTTCCGTGCCGCTAAAGAGGGTGGGAAGAACGAGCCCGCCGAGGCGTCCGGCGCAGGCGAGGGCAGTCGCTTCGGCGTTGAAGGGATCGACGCCGAGCGGGAGATGGGGTCCATGCCACTCCAGCGGACCGAGCGGAAGCCAGAGCAGACCTGTGCGTCGGCGTTCCGCGAGCACTTCATCGGGACGGCAGTGGGCGAGTTGGCGCGTCCGCGCGCGCGGCAGGCCAGGACGAGGTTTCATCGGCGCTTTCCCGACACGAGAGGGTGCGCAAAGGCGACTTTATGAAACGCCGCGCTGATCTCGATCAGATCGCGCCGCGTCAAGGTTGGCGGGATGCAGAGCAGGCTGGAGCGCGAAATGAGATCGTCGCATTCCGGCAGGGTCCCCTTCCCGTAGGTTCGTCCGACGGAGCTTCGATTGCGCGAGTCGTTCCAAGGGTTGTTTCCGTCGCTCACGGCGGCGCGCATGACGAGCGCGGGAATATGATGGTAAATGTGCATGCCCCAGTCGGTCATGCGGATGTTGCTCATCCCTTGGCGGGCGGTTACGATCCCTTCGGCGCGCAAGGCCTTCACCCAAAACGCGGCTTTCGCCGGTGTGGGAAAGATCGTAATCAGGAAGTTGCCGGAATCTCCCGTCGGATCGTCGATCCGTCGAAATTCCAGTCCGGGGATATCTTTCAAAAGCGCCTTGAGAGAGCGCTTCCTGACGCGCATGGCCGCGCAGATCCGAGGCAGCTTGCGGAGCTGCGCCAGCGCTAGCGCGGCGGTCATCTCGCTCATGCGGGCGCCGATTCCCCAACTCGTGAGCGCGCGATTCGAAAGATCGAGACGGCCCGCGCGAGTACGCGGATAACCCAGATCGTGGGCGGCCTGGGCGCGCCGATGGAGGCGGAGGGTGCGCGCGCAGATCGCCCCTCCCTCGCCCGAGGTCATGTTTTTGTTGAGCTGAAAGCTGAAAGTGCTGAGGTCGCCGAACGAACCAAGCTTTCGCCCGCGCACGGATGCGCCGACTGCCTGCGCGACATCTTCGATCAGAGGGATGCCCCGGCGGCGACAAAGAGCCGCCACCTCGGCGACGCGGCCGGTGCTTCCGCTCATGTGAATCATGATCACGGCCCGTGTGCGGGAGGTCAGCTTTCGGCGGAGGTCTTCAGGATCGAGGCAGAACGAGCGATCCACATCGACGAGAACGGGGATCGCGCCGAGACGGACGACGGCGCTCACGGGGCTGACCCAAAGATAACCCGGAAGGACCACTTCGCTCCCCGGACCGACGCCGAGCGCCATCAGGGCCGCGGTGAGCGCGGCGGTCCCGCTCGATACCGCGAGGGCGTGCGGCATGCCGAGGAACTGGGCAAACTCTTTCTCGAAACGCTCGGTCATCTCGGGGCGCGCGAAACCGTAGTAGCGAAAAGGGCTTCGGGCGCGCAGGACGCGCCGCGTGAGGAGGCGCTCTTCGCGGCCGTAGAAGTGGGCGCCGGGGAATTCGAGGGGAAGCGGACGGCGCCGCACGGGCGGCCCACCGTGGAGCGCGAGACGGGGGGGCGAATTGCAGCTTGTAGAACTCCTCATCGCCGAATAGCTTTGCCTAAACGATTATGGAGTCAATTCCAAAAGGTTCGATCCGAGGCGATCTTCACCTCGGTTGGCTCGGCGCGTGCCCCCCTCGTCCTCCCGCTGAGCGCTGCGTCGTCGCGGCACTCGCAAACCCCGATCCTGTCGAACGAGAAAAGGCCTCCCGCCTCTACAAAGCCCGGACGCACGCGAACGCGGAGGAACTGATCGCCGCGGGCGGATTGGACGCCCTCGTCATCCAGACGCCCACGCCGTTCCACGCGACGCAAGTCCTCGCGGGATGGCGCGCGGGGCTTCCCATCTTCTGCGAGAAACCCTTTTGTCGAAATGCCGATGAAGTCGTTCTCTTGCGCAATACGCTGAAGGCCGGCGCGCCTCGCACGCAAGTCAACTTCGAGTTTCGGGTAAGCGGAGTGCCGCGCCGCTTTCATCAACTCGCCGCGACGCACATCGGACACCCCGTGCACTTTTTCTGGCGCGTTCTCGACGAGGGATGGTCCACGCCAAGACATCCCCTCAAGCCTTGGAAGATGGACGTCGCGGAGACGGGCGGTTTCATCAACGAAAAGCTCTGTCATTACCTCGATCTCGCGCAGTGGATGATGGGAGAACCAATCGCGCGGGTGTCAGCGTGCGCGGCGCCCATCCTCACACGCGGTTCTCGCGGGATCTGGGACAACGTCTCCATCCATGGCTGGTGTTCCAGCGGGGCGACGGTTCACGTTGCATGGTGCACGACGGCGCCGACCCGCAAGTTTTATGCGGGAGGGGTCGTCGGCGCCCGCGGTGCGGTTTTCTGGGACTGGTGGTTGGACGACTGTTTGGTCAATCGTCTCACCGTGACCCGTCACGATCTCGATGCGGAAGGGCGGATGCGGGAAACCCGTCCCGTGGAGATCGAGTCGTATGCGGAGGGAGATCAAAAGGCGCTCACCCACAACAATCACGCCTCCCTTCAAGATTTGATCAACCGTCTGCTCGGAATTGAGCCCGTGGGAGAGACGGTGTGCGCCCAAGAGGCGCTCGACCTCGTGGATCTCTGCCTGGCCAGCGAACGCTCGGCTCGGGAGGGAGGCTGCGCCCAAGAGGTCGGTGCCCCCTCCCAAAAATCTGCGGCAGCTTCGTGAACTCGGAGGCAGGCGGAACGCTCAACAACGCCAATCACCAGACGGCAACGCAACATCCACTCTGTCGATGACCGTCGTCACGCCAAACTCCAAAGATTTCTCTGGAACCGTGGAGTTTAGCAAGGGGTTCCGCCCGCGCGCTGAAATCAGCCATGTTCTGTTCGACTTCGACGGCACCCTTTCTCTGATCCGAGAGGGATGGATGGAGGTGATGGCGCGCATGTTTCTCGAAATGCTCCCTCCACAAAGCGGAGAGTCGAGAGAGGAGCGGCAGAAAACTGTTATGGATGATATCGCTCGCCTTACGGGAAAGCAAACCATTTACCAAATGATCCAGTTGGCGACACGGATCTTGGAAAGAGGAGGAAAACCGCGAGATCCGCTCTGGTACAAAGGCGAATACTTGCGGCGTCTTGATGCACGAATCCAAGACCGTATTGAAGGCCTTCAGGATGGCGCGATATCTCCGGAAAAGTTCCTTGTCCACAACTCTCGCGCTCTCCTCGAGAACCTGACGCGACGTGGTTTGATCCTCTATCTCGCGAGCGGTACCGACGCGCATTACGTCAAGCGCGAGGCGAAGCTCCTTGACATCGTGCGCTATTTCGGTCCGCGCATTTATGGGGCTCTTGATGACTATCGGAAAATGTCAAAGAAATTGGTCGTCGATCGCATCCTCCAGGAGAACCGTATTGAGGGTCGAAGTCTGCTCACATTCGGAGATGGTTATGTCGAAATCGAAAACGTCAAAGAAGTCGGCGGCTTTGCGGTCGCGGTGGCTAGCGACGAGGCGCGCAATGGAAGCGGAAAGATAGACGAGTGGAAACGCCGCCGTCTTTTGGACGCGGGGGCAGACGTTGTGATTCCAGATTTTCGCGATGCCACGCCTCTGTTAAAATTAATTCTCAACACGTGACACGTCGTGAGCGCAGCGCATCCGCAGATTTCCGGTCGGGTCAAAGTTTTGCCGCTTCGAGAGAGACAAAGCCTATCCTCCATCGAGGAAGTGCTGGTGGACCCTGATGCAGATCCTCCATCATGTGATGCGCAGACCAGCGCCATCCAACAGCGATGCGCCGCCGCGATCCGGGTCGCTCGGCAGAAGGGGTCCGGTGTTCTCATGTTCTACGGCGCTCATCTCATCAAGAACGGGGGCGCGTTGCTGCTTGCGCGCCTTCTTCAGCATCGGTGCGTCACGCATCTCGCCACCAATGGAGCGGGCGCGATTCATGACTGGGAGTTCGCCTACCATGGGCGCTCTACTGAAAGCGTGAGAGAGAACGTTGCGTCCGGCACATTCGGTTCTTGGGACGAGACGGGTAGATTCATGCATCTCGCCCTGATGACAGGCGCCCTCCGTGGAGAGGGCTACGGTCAATCACTCGGACGATTCATCTCGGAAGAAGGGTGTCGCTTGCCGAATTCTCGAGATCTGGAAACGGTGATTCGCTCGGATCTCGCGAATCCGCTCTCTCCAGCTCATGTTGAATTGCTCGTGGCCATGAAGAAGCATCATCTCGAGGGAGGGCCTCTCACCGTTCCTCATTCCTGGAAGCGGACCTCGGCGCTAGCCACGGCCTTCGCGTACGGAGTGCCTCTCACCGTTCACCCCGGCATCGGCTACGACATCATCGCCACGCACCCGCTATTTAACGGGGCGGTGCTCGGTCGAGCTGCAGATGTGGATTTTAAAGTCCTGGCGCACAGCGTGGACAGCCTCGATGGAGGAGTCATCTTATGCATTGGCTCGGCGGTAATGGGACCACAGGTTTTTGAAAAAAGTCTGAGCATCGTGAACAACCTTCGTCTTCAAGCAGGCCGCCCAATCGTTCATGCCCACCAGATCTTCGTGGTGGACCTTCAGGATGCGGAAGGATGGGACTGGAACCGGGGAGAACCTCCAAGGACAAATCCCGCCTACTACCTTCGCTTCTGCAAGAGCTTCGCGCGGATGGGAGGAACGATGGAATACGCCTGCTGCGATAACATCGCCTTTCTCCACGGGCTTTCCCAACTCTTGCTCCGTGCATGACCTCCCAAACCTTTCGCTCCTTAAGCAAGCGATTTCCTTCGCTGCGCATCGGAATTCTCGGCGACTATTGTCTGGATCGCTACCTGGAAATTGATCCCTCCCGATCAGAAGTGTCCATTGAGACGGGCCTCCTCGTTCATAATGTCGTTCACTGTCGAAATCAACCAGGCGCGGCGGGTACGGTCCTCAACAACGTCGCCGCGCTCGGTGTCGGTCGGATCTATCCCATCGGATTCGCGGGCGAGGATGGAGAAGGGTGGGAACTGACCCGTGTGCTTCGCGGGAAGCCGGGTGTGCGAATGGAGCATTTCATTGTCACTTCCGAGCGAAGCACCTGGACCTACGCGAAACCACTCGTGTCTGGAACAGGCGAAACTCTCCGTGAGATCAACCGCCTCGACATCAAAAACTGGACGCCGACCCCACGGTCCGTAACTCGACGGATCCGTCAATCGCTACGCGATCTGGCATCCGAACTTGATGCCTTGATTGTGCTCGAGCAATCCGAAACGCCCGAGGTGGGAGTTATCCATTCCTCAGTCCTGCAAGAACTCGCCGATCTCTCCAAAGCCCATCCGATGCTGCGAATCTTCGGAGATAGCCGAAGAGGCCTAAGCCACTTTCCACCGATGATCTTCAAGATGAACCGTATGGAGCTTCAGCGGATGAGCCGACTGAGCGCTGTCCCTTCGCGAAGGGAAACATCTCATCACATGTCGCTTCTGGCTCGTCGCTTGGGAAAACAGGTCTTCGTGACCATGGCTGAGGAAGGCATGCTCGGATGCGAACCGACGGGAAAGTGCTGGCTTGCTCCGAGCCTTCCAATTCGTGAACCGATCGATGTTGTGGGCGCGGGAGACGCTGTCATGGCCAATCTGGCGGTCGTCCTAGCCGCAGGCGCGCGTACGCCGCAAGCGCTTGCTGCAGCAAGCGCCGCCGCATCCATCGTCGTGCACCAAATGGGGACAACAGGGGTCGCGCGCTTGGAAGAAATCCAGTCCCTTTTGGGCCAATGCCGCGTTCAGCCAACGGTTTTCTCGTGAAGCGCTTTGTCATGCACCTCGTCGCTATGGCGCTTGTTCAGTCCAGACGGGCGCTCGACCGCCTCGAAGAAACAACCGCACAGCTAAAATCCAAGCTCAACAAACACGCCGGCCATTGATTTTGCCAGCCACACCGGGCAGACGATCACGCTGTCCTTTGACTTTTACAACTGGGATTACCATAACGTCTATGCGCCTACACCACGCTGATTGCCGGGTTCACGGCGCCAAGCCTTCGTCCTTTTGGGGTGACGACGCCGGTGAGGAAGCTTGATATCCTTGATCTCCTGGCGCAGTCTTCTCATTGAAACCCAAAACACGGGAAAGGGGTCGCGCGATCCTCGGCCAAGGATGGACTCTCACATTCTTGCGCGGGGATTAGGGTCGGCGTTGGTGGCTTTCACCGGCATCACCAGGCATCACCACCATCTTGAGCGCCATGCCGTTGAGTTCGCCTCCCTGCCATCCATGGACTGAAGTCGAGGGAGCGGCGAATGGGCGGTCGTACGGGTCACGGCGCGGCGGCTGTCAGTGCAGATGGAAACGCTTGGGATTTTTTTCGCGGAAACGCCGCTCCGGAGAATCGAAATTCTCCATGTAATGGCATCGCGCTACCTCGAACTCCTCCATTGCACGCTCCCAGGAAATGCCAACCGTCTCATGCTCCTTTTGAGGAACCTTGAAGTCAGGCAGATGCAACGGTTCGAAAGTGAACGCCTTTTCGCTCATTTCATCAATGATTCTATCCGATCCAGAGCGTTCTGGCCACCATAACGAAGGATCATGGCTCGAAGCTCCGGATCCGAGGCGGTCAGATGATATCTTCGCATGATCTCGCGGATATCCTCCCAATCCGCCTCCGGCTTGCGGCGTGTCGGACTGGAGGCGGCGTGAAGCTTGAGCGCGATCAGGTGCTCCGGCCGCGGCGTGAACGCCTTCAACGAGGCCACGGTGACGGGACGCGCCGCTGCCCAGAGTTTTTCCCACGTCGCAGCGTCCACGATCATCAGATCAACGGGCGCCATACCTGAATCGCCCGGCTCGAACTGGATGAAGGCGTCCACCTCGTCCAACAGCCGCAGACCGAGCTTCTGGAGCACGTCCTTCCACGCCGCCCGCGTTTCGTCGCAAATCAGGAGATCAATGTCGATCGTCATCCGCGGAAAACCGAGGAGTCCCACGGCATTGCCGCCGATCACGAGGCAGGACAAACGGCGTTCCGCCGCTCTGGTGAGAAGAGCGACAAGGGAACTCGCCATGGGGTTCATGCGAGGGAGAGGATCAGAAGGGTGGTTTCGTACGCTGGATTTGCCGTTCCGCCGGCGCCGCAGGTGATTGAGCGCTATTTCAGGACTGAAGTCGAGAGAGTGCTGGATGGAGGAGGCAAGGTCGCCCTTGGCTCGTCGGACGGCGGCGCGGTGATTCCGCGACTGGAGACCGCGAGACCATCCTGCTAATCTGCGGGGCAGTGAGGATCTCTCCTCCGAGACGCAGGGCCATCTCGACCCCCACCTCGCTCTTGCCGACGGCCGTCGGGCCGACGAGATCGAGGATGCCGGTGACGCGCATGGCGGAGATCTTCGCCGATCCCTCCCAACTTCTCGAAGCGGAAAATTGCCCCCCGCCGTTGGGCGCACGCACGCCTGGGCGCATGGGTTGTGGCGAAAAACTGACCTGACCCTTTTGCGAGGGATACCAGCCATCCGCCGAGTGCCAGCCGTTTTGATCCTCGCCCGAAACCCGAGGCCACCGCCGGGCCATATCCGTTGGCCGTCCGGTTTCGTCCATTCCCCCCTTCGCCCCTCATGCCATCCCCCCTCAACCTCATTCGCACCCGATGACCCGTCAAAACAAAAGCCCCTGTCATCGCGCCACCCCTTGCTAAAGTAGGGCAGCGCGCAGATTGGATCTCAAGTAAGTTCTGCGTCCGTGGAGAAACGGAATGGGCTACGAATGACGGCGGCGAAACGCGATGAGGGCCGCCATGCCGAGAGCGGCAAGTCCGAGAAGCGAGGATTCAGGAATGGCGACCGGCAGGTTGAACTCGAAGAGGAATCCACCGCTCTGATGATACGGGTTGAAATTGTTGGTTAAGGCGTAATCGGCGCCGAGGTAGTTCGCGAAGACCGAATAGGTGAATCCGGTCGCGGAGAAGGTCGAATTTCCCGTGGGCATGACGGCCTGATTGTCGAGGAGCATGATCCCCGCGTAGCCCTGCGGCGTCGCGCCATCGGCGAGAGTGAGCATCGTCGCGTTGGTGAGCCGCACCATGCCGCCGTCCACGAAGCCATTGGTATAGACGCCGCCGGCGACCACGTTGGTGGTGCCCGCCATTCGGTTGGACTGCAGGTTATCCGCGAAGACGGAGACGGCGACATTGGCCATGGCGACTCCGTTGGAATCCCTGATGCGAACCTGGAGATATTCGCGATCGAAAAGTCCGACGTCGTGGTTGGTGCGAATTGCCTCAAATGAAATGACACCCGGGAGAGAGATTTTTGAGGAAAGAACTCGATTCGTTGCCTCACAACTGATGACACCGGGGGAATGGAAACCAAAATGAGCCAAATCGGTCGAACCGAGTACCTTCAACAGATGCGAGAACGCACCGCGGGGCGCGGGCGGAAAGGGCGCGGAGAGATTCTCAATGGGATCTACGAAACCCTAGGTCTGAGTCGCAAGCATGCGATCAAGCTGATGAACGGGCAAGTCGGCTTGGGGAAGAGACGTCGGGGTGGGCCGAGGCGGCAGTACGGAGAGGCGAAGCGGCGGGTGTTGAAGCAGATCTGGCTGGGCGCCAACCAGCCTTGTGGCAAGCTGCTGCGGGCGTCTTTGAGGTTGTGGCTGCCGTTTTACGAGAAGCATGACGGAGGCTTGGAAGAGTCCCTGCGGAGGCGGATCGAGCGGATCAGCGCGGCGAGCATTGATCGGTTGCTGCGGCCATGTCGCGTGGCTGCGGGAAAGCGCGCGCGCTTGGGGACACGTCCGGGGACCCTCTTGCGCACACAGATTCCGGTGCGTTTGACGTTTGGGGAAGAGGTTCATGCCCCCGGATGGTTGGAAGCCGATACGGTGGCCCATTGCGGCGATCATGGAGGCGGCGATTACGTTTGGAGTATAACCTTTACCGACATTCATACGCAGTGGACTGAAGCGCGCGCCTGCTTCAATCGGGGGCAGGCCGCGGTGCTGGAGCGTGTGAAGGAGCTGGAACGCGAGTTGCCCTTCCCCATCCTGGGCTTTGACTCCGACAACGGAGGGGAGTTCCTGAATCATCACCTTGCCACGTACTTCCTGGGACGAAAGCGTCCCGTGAGCTTCACCCGAAGTCGCCCCCATAAAAAGAACGACAACGCACATGTTGAACAGAAGAACTGGAGTCACGTCCGTCAACTGGTCGGCTACGCGCGTTTGGAACATCCTGAACAGGCTCGACTCCTCAACGAGCTCTACCGGCATGCCTGGAACCCTTGGCGCAACTTCTTCTGTCCCGTCATGAAGCTCCAGTCCAAGACTCGGGAGGGCGCTCGATGGGTTCGCCGTTACGATCCGCCGCAAACTCCCTTCGAGCGTCTCAAGGCCTCCAACAAGCTCGACCATGAGCAACTCCGCCGCCTGGAGAAGCTTCGCTCTCAACTCGACCCCTTCACTCTCAAGGCTCAGATCGAAGAGCGCCTCCGCCGTCTCGCGCGCCTCTCTTCGCGCTTCCCCAAACGGGCCACTTCAAGCCCAAGCGCCTTCCCCACACCCCTTGCGCTTTGGGCTTCCGCCTCCGCCGGGCTGCCGGAGGGCCCGCCCTCGGCGGAAGCTCAAAGCGCCCCTCCTCCCCGGTGTCATCAGTTGTGAGGCAACGAAACCTCAGCCGGCTTCATCCGCCGGTGTCATTTTTGCTTGAGGCAACACGCCGCTGTCGCGCGGCGGGCACGGATCTTCGAAACGGGCCGCGAGGAGCCGTCGGATGGACGGGACTTATTTGAAGCTTGGAATCGCAATGCCGCGCAGGATGACGCGCTGGCAAAGAATGAAGACGGTGAGCGTGGGAACGGCGGCGACGACCAGCGAAGCCATGACGAGGCCGGTCGAGGACTCTTGCTGAAACTGGTAAAGAAAAACCATCAACGTCCACATCGAAGGATCCTGGCACGTCAGAAAGGCGAAGATGAAAGCGCCATAAGCGGAGGAGAACGCCCCCAACGCGATCACGGCGAGAATCGGCTTACTGAGCGGGAGCGTGATGCTCCAGAACATTCGCGTCTCGCTCGCGCCGTCGAGAAGTCCGGCCTCGTAGAGCTCGGGGGGTAGGCTTTCGAAAAAACCTTTGAGCAAAAAGATCGAGTAGCCGGACGCCAGTCCCGGAAGGACCAGCGCCCCGAAGGTGTTGAGCAGGCCGAGGTCGCGCACGAGGAGAAAGCCAGGAATCATCGCCACTTCCGCGGGAAAGGCCATCGTGGCCAGGAGAAAGATGAGCACCCGACTCGCGTGCCTCAGGCGGAAGCGCGCGAGGGCGTAAGCGGCCAGGGGATTGACCAGAAGGGCGCCGGCGACCGCAAGCGTCACGTAGATCAAGGTGTTCGCGAGCGCGCGCCCGTGAGCGCCCACTCGCGCGAACACTTCGAGATAGTTCCCCATCAGATATCGCGCGCGAAGCCGCCAAACTGAGCGGTTCACCTCCGCCGCGGCCATTTCTGCGGCAGGAAGGCGCGCGAGGGCGTCCCAAGCGGAAAAATTCGCCGCATGCGCCCGATTCAGGGCGGCAAGGCTTCCTCCATACCGGCGCTGGAGAAAGGCGCGCCAGTGGGTCACGGGGTCGTCCACGCGAATGGCGGCGAGCGGCGCCGCCTCGTGGAGAAACTCCACCCATGCGACGACACGCTCCTGGGATTCAGGCGCGAACTCGCGGAAGGGATGCTCTTGGGGAGAGAGGCGACGCCGGACGAGGAAGCGTTCCCACGCGGGGCGCGCCGAGGAATCCACCCGATAGAACTGCAGCGGAAGCAGCCGACGCAGGAAAAATTCCACCGGCCGACGGCGCAACGGATCCGTCTCCTCGAGATCATGCGCAAACTCGCCGCCATGCGCGGGATGACGAAAGCCGATCTCGGAAAAGTCGCGCCATCGCGTCCCATTCTTTCGATTAAAACGCGCCACGGTCCCGTAGCGGCCAACGAGATAGGCCTGAAACGCCTCGTGGGCGGTCGGGAGGCTGATCCATTCGGGATGTTCCCGACGAGAGGCGAGGAGGAACTCCAGGAGATCGCGCGCGTGAGGATCCTCGGCGCGTTCACGCGCATGACGGAGGGGGTTCAGGACCCCGCGGGTGCCGAGGTCGCTCCATCGGCGATAGGGATAGCCGTGGGCGCGATTGAGTCGGTCGAGAGTTCCGTATTTTCGCTGGAGCCAGGGGATCCATGCCTCCCGGATCCAGAGGGGGGAATAGGTCTTCTGCGTCTGCCATGCGAACGCGGGGTAGAGGAAACGTTCGGGACAATCGTTCCGGATAAAGTCGGCGAGGTCGTTCGCGCGCGTCGCGCGAGCGGAAGCGGGAAGGTCGGCGAGCCAAGCGAAGTGATCGGGACGGAGAGAGAAGGCGGTGAGTCCGCTCCGTCCATAGCGTTCGCCAAAGAGCGCGTCCGCGTCCTTGTCCACGACATATTTGCACAGAAGATCGCCGCGATCCCAAAGGTATCTCGGCATCGGCTGGTAGCGCCATCCGTCGTAGTGCGTCGTGATCGCGGTGCCCATCATGAGGAGGAACGGCCAGACCATCGTCACGGCGCCGGCGATGAGAACAAAGTAAAGCGTCGCGACAAAGAGGCGCGGCCAGAAAGACTTGCGGCCAACGGGAGCAAGGAGGGACATGGTCAGTCGGCGGCCTTATGAAACCGGATCCGGTTGAGGATGCGGAGTTGGGTGAGCGTGAAACCGATCAAAAGCGCGCCGAGCACCCAGGCCTCGGCAGTGGCGTAGCCGAAGTTCAAATAGAGGAAAGACTTGAACCAGATGTCGAGACCGAGCGTCATGGTCTTCTCCTGCGGCCCGCCGGCGGTCATGACGAAGATGTTCTGCGACGCGTGAAAAGCGCCCACGACAGCGCCAACGAGGTTGATGATGAGAAGGGCCTTGAGGTTGGGGAGCATCACATGGCGAAACTTTCCCAGAGGACCGGCGCCATCGAGGTCGGCGGCTTCGTACTGCTCCTCGGGGATGCCTTTCATCGCGGCGAGATAGATGAGGCATCCCGCGCCGGCGCCGGCCCAGATGCCCGGCAGCACCACGCAAAACATCGCAAGCGACGGATCCAACAGCCAACGCTGCGGATCGATCCCGAAGAGGGCCAGCCAGCGGTTGAGCAGGCCTTCGGGCGCGGGATTGTACATGAGCTGTTTCCAGAGGAAGAGCACCACGAGCCCCGTGGTGAGATGGGGAAGATAATAGATCGTCCGGAAGAAGATCTTGCCTTGAGGGACTTCAGAAAGCAGGACCGCGAGCAGGAGGGGCGCCGCGAAGCCGAGCCCCACCGAAAGCGTCACGTACCACGCGGTCTGAAGCAGGAACTGCCAAAACTTCGGTTCGGTGAGCACCTCCACAAAATGCCGGAGCCCGACCCATTCAGAACCGCCAAGGAGGCGCACGTTCTGAAAGGCCATCAGCGTTCCCCGCGCCAAAGGATAGTAGTTCCAGAGCAGGATGGAGACCACTGCGGGAAAGAGAAACACCCAGGCGCGGAATGTCCGACGACGCCGGTTCTCCCCGATGCCAAGCCCCTCGGCGTCGGCATCGTTTTGACGCGCGAGGAGCAGGCGAACGATCTTGCGCGAAGCAAACAGAAGGGCGATGGCGATCCCCGCAAGCACGCCCCAACCGATTCGCTCTTTCTGGCGAAGCTTCTTGAGTGAGGGTTCGCCCAAGATCCGGGTATTGCACTCCTCGGTGATGCGATGGAGGATCGAAGGCACATCGGAGTCGGGTGCGGCGAGCACATGTTCGAGAAGCACCCCGAAACGCTCATTGTTGATGTGATAGAACCCTCGCGCGTAGGGCTCCACCTCCGTATTCGCCGTGATTTGGAGCAAACTTTCCCGGAGCGCGGGCGACTGACGGTCGAGGATTTCCCGATGCCCAAAGCGCTCGAGGAGATCTGGCCGGACCCAGGCGCCCAACCCCATGGCGACGAACGTGTCAGTCCGAATTTTGAGGGCGCGTTCGTCGGTGAGAAACTTAATGAACTTCCACGCCGCTTGGAGGCGCCGCGGGTCGCAGGCAAGAGAGGAGTTGATCGCGTAGTACCCTCCCGCCGTAAAACTCACCGGCGGCCCTCCGAACCGCGCGGGAAACGGGGCGATCCGCACCTGGGCAAGATCCGGAAAGCGGGGAATCTCCTGCACCTGAGCGAGCGACATGGCAAACTGGTCGCGCCCTACTTCTTCTCGCTGGTCGGCGCGCCGCACGACCCCTCGATAGACGCGCCTTCGTCCCGTCTCGGTGGTGAGATCCACGCGTTCGCCACAGACGGGGCAACGGGCCTCCCCCATCTCCCGCATCTCGCGGGTGAGATCGAATTCGAGGAAGCTTCCCTCAACGGCATGGCGCGGATCGTCGCGGCAAGCGCAGCGGATCCATTCGCTGAAGGTGAGGCGTTTCTGGAACTCGAGGGCCGCGCGGCCCGCCTCGCTGTCAATCATTAAGCGCCAAGCGAGCGGATGGCCGGACGCCACCTCTCTTCCGCTTGCCGCAAGCGCGCGCTTCGCCTCTTCCCAACGGCGGAGGCGCGCGTGCCAGGCTTCGGGATCCGAGATCTGGATGTGGAACTCCTTGAAGGGAAGCGGACCGCGATCCCACGGCACGAACTCGCCTCGGGGAAGGGTGCGAACGAACGGTTTGAGAACTTCGGCGCCGGCGCTCCAAAAATACTGGAGGAGATGCCAGCCGCCCCCTCGCTGCGGAAGTGGGAGTTGAAGGCCGAAGGTGCGGAGCTCATCCGGCGACGCTCCGGGCTCGCGAAACGGGTCGCGCGTGCAGGCGCGCGCCCAGCGGTAAAGCTCCTCCCAATTCCGCGGAGGGCGCACGAGGCCGCGCGCGGCGAGGAGGTCGACCCGATAGTAGATGGCCATCACGTACTGCCAGACCGGAATGCCCCAGAGACGGAGTTTTCCCGAACGATCGGGGAGGATCGCCGCCTCCCAGATCCGATGCGGCGCCCAGATTCCCGAGAACGGACGTTCGCGATATTCGGGATCGGCACGCAAGATCGGATCCAGCGGCAGGATGAAGCCCTGCTCCACGTAGTCGCCCACTTTCCGGCCGTAAAGCTCGAAGATGTCCGGCGCCATGCCGCCCGCGATCGCAAGGTACTCGCGGCCCTCGCTGGCGGCTCCTTCGACCTGCAGTTGGTTGACCGCGCGCAGACGGATGTCGGGATGTGCCTGGCGAAAGGCCTCGTAAACGCGCGCTTTCGAGGCGTTCAGCGGATCCGTCGTGGAAATCGGTGGGAGCGTCCAAAGCTTCAACTCGACGCCCTCCTCCGCGTCCGTCGCGCCGAGGGATGGAATCGCCAGGACGAGGAGGAGAGCGCCGAGCAAACGAGAGATCCCGCCACCGCGGGATCGGAACCCGCCCGCTGGAAAAACTTCCCTCATGCGGCACCAGCCAGAAGGGGTTCCCTTGATCGTTCAAGGAAACGGCGCGCGGAGGAGGAAAAAGGCATCAGGCGCATCCAGTCCAACCGAATCGGCAGCCCTGTTTCAAGCGACTCCTGCGCCTTCAGCGCCAAGAAGACCGCCTCCGCTCCGCAGATCGCGTCGGTCGGGATCGGCTGCGCCCGGGAGAGGCATTCGTGCAGACAGAGCATCTCGGCGAAGTGTCCCTTGTCCACGCAAACCCGCGAGTCGTAGTAATACCCCACCGCGATCTGTTCCTGCGTCAATTGCGCGCGCCATGCTCGAAGATCCTCGCGCAGACGGGCCTCTGTATATCCTTCGCAGGGACCGCGGGGATTCGACTTGAGCGGGAAAAGGCGATCGCGTTCGCCAGGCGCCTGCGCGACGTTCAACTCGACGAAGTCCTGAGCCCGGATCGCCGTGTTGTTCGTGAAGATCTCGAGGCATTCCTTGGGAAATCCTTCAGTCCCGCAACCGCCTGAAGTGATCGCCGCACGCGCGTCGCCCGGCCAGGTGAGCACAAGGATGTGATTATCCGATGGCGGACCGACGGCATAGATCGAATCGGGGCGTTCGCCCACCAGCCAGTTCAAGAGATCGAATATGTGGACGATCTCGTGGACCAAGGTGGATGCTCCGCGGCGGAGTTGTTCGCGATGAAACTCCGGCCAGAGCAGGTCTTCGCCAACGATACGGTAGTTGATGAGAGTTGGACCGAGGCGTCGCGCATCGAAAATCCGCTTCGTCTCCCGCATGATCTCCGAATAGCGGCGATTCATCCCGACCATCACAGGGACGGGTCGGACCGCCAGAATCTCGAGAATCCGGCGGGTGTCTTCCCAACCGAGGCTCATCGGTTTCTCGACAAAGAGGGCCTTGCCTGAAGCAGCAGCCGCCTCAATAAGAGGCAGACGGAAGTTTGGTCCTGTGCCGGAGATGACCACGCGGATCTCGGGATCGGCAAAGACGCGGCGATAATCGGAGGTCGTATAGTCGGGGCGATAGGTCGCGGCGATCTTCGCGAGCAGGGCGGCATCGAGGTCGCACAACGCGCGGATGCGAAAGCCTGGGATGCGGGCGATGTTCGGCAGGTGATTGCCGCGCATGAATCCGCCACAACCGACAAAACCGACGGAGAGAGAAGTCGAAGGCGGAGATTCGGGCATGCGCCTTTCTCTCACGCGACAAAACCGAAGTCCAGCCTAAAGGTTTGGGCAACCGAAAGGGGGATGCGTCAACTCCTCTCGACGAGACGCGGCGGGATCTCCACCCGCGCTGGGCGCAAGCGGACGCCCCCGAGGCGAAGCAGGAGCCGCGAGGCGAGGGCTTGGCCGAGAGCGGCGGGATCCTGATGCACCACCGCCACATGTCTCCCGAGCGGCGTGGGCGCCAAATTGCCCGAGATCATCACGGGAAGGATCCTCCGCAGGATCGCGGGGTCCACGCTGAGAAGTTCGCCGACGAAACTCTCGCCGAGGATGGTGTTGGTGCAGAAACAGCCTTCGAAGCGGGAGAGGAAACCGGAGGCGCTACCCCGACGAATGCGCTCGGCGAGGTCTTCGGCGCCCGTAACCTCCCAGGTCTCCACGCTTCGTCCGACACCCGAAAAGGCCGCGAGGAAGCGCTGCATCCGCGCGCGGCTATCTCTCGGACGGGCGTTCTTGGCGGTCGGATCGTTGAGGGTGATGCCCAGAACGCGGCGGATGCCCTTGCTCTGGAAATGGCGCGCGGCCGCGAGGGAAAGCGACGCGGGAGGATTGAAGACCGAGTCGATTCGCGAATGGTGCCAATCGAAGGCGACAGAGGGCATGCGCGCGGCGAAGGCCAGGACTCGCGCCATCGCGGCGCGCCCTCCGGCGGGGGGGCCGATGACGAGGCCGTCAATCATGCGCTGTTCAAGCAGAGAGAGCTCTTCATCCATCAGGGCGGCGTCTTCGTAGTGGTTGCTCAGGAGCAGCAAATAGCCTTTTCCTCGAACCTCCTGCTGGAAAGCGGCGACCACCGCAGGATAGAACGTCTGGCAAAGGTTGGGGAGCAGAATCCCAATCGTCATCGAGCGACGGGTGCGGAGGCTGCGCGCGAGGAGGTTGGGGCGATATCCGAGACGGCGGGCTGCGGACAGAACACGAGCTTCCAGTCGCTCGCTGATGCGCCGCGCGCGCGCCTGCCCCGACAGCACCTGGGAAACGGTGGGAAGCGATGTGCCGACGGCGCGCGCAACGTCGCCAAGGGTGATCGGACGGGAGGGCATTTCCCGCAATTTTTGCCCGTAGACGACGAGCCAAGCAATGCTGAAGACGAGCGCGCGACGGGCGCGTCACGACAGGACTTTTCTGAACCATTCCCCGCGGAAATGCGCCCAGGTCCATTCGGCTGCGGTTCGAAGCGCCGCTGGGCGCATTTCGGCCAGCTGCGCGCGTTCGTCGAGGCATCGGCGCAGTTGCGCGAGCAACGCGCCCGGCGCGAGCGGATCGAAGAGCCATCCGTTGACGCCCTCGCGCACGAAGTCCGCAATCCCCGCGTTCCTCGAGCAGAGGACGGGCACCCCGCTCGCCAGCGCCTCGGCGGCCGCCATACCGAAGCCGTCGCTGAGCGTTGGAAACACCAGCGCGTCCGCCTCTGCGAAAGCCCGGGAGAGACGCGCGCGCGCAACGGCGCCGTGAAACACAAGGTTCGGTTGCCGCGCGAGCGCCTCGGGGTGGACGCGCAGGGCGCCGAACACATCGAGCCGCGCGGCATGCGGCGGGAGCGCGACGAAGGCTTCCTGGAGTCGGGGGAACCCTTTATGCAGCCCAACCGTGCCGACATAAACGAGTCGCAACGGGCCGCGTCCGCCCGAACCGCCGTCCGCGTTCGGGGCGATTTGCGGAAAACCGAGAGGGATCGCCATCACCCGGTCCGGCGGAGCGCCGCCCTCCCTCAGCGTGCGCGCGGTCCACGAGGAGTTGGCGACGAGCGTGTCGGCGACGGCAATCTCCGCGTCCCGCCGGCGGTCGCGTTCGGCGGCGCGCGCGAGGAG